>CAJVYO010000007.1 GCA_913009515.1 uncultured Methylococcaceae bacterium | reverse complement strand
TCTGTATCGACCATACTGATTGGTTAGGCGATACCCGTGAAGCGATTGGCATCGAAAAAGCCGGTGTGTTGCGTGCCAATATACCTGCCATTATCGGAGATATTGAGCCCCCGCAATCATTACTGGATTGCGTTAAACAAAAGAATGCCCAGCTATTACGCCTGAATCATGAATTTTGTTATCAAAAACAAACGTCTCATTGGCAATGGAAATTAGGCGAGAAAATTTTAAATAATTTACCGCTGCTCAACCTAAAAGGCGAACATCAATATCGTAATGCCTCTTCGGTCCTTACCGCGGTGCATTGTTTGCAAGATAAGCTTGCAGTAAGTGAACAAGCCATACATTATGGCTTAAGTCATGCTGAACTATCTGGTCGTTTTCAACTGATTCAACATGCTGTGCCAGTATTGCTGGATGTTAGTCATAATCCACAAGCCGCCCAGTCTTTAGTCGATTATCTGAGCAGCGATTTTAACGACCGCCCTATTCATGCTCTGTTTACGATGATGAGCGATAAAGATATGCAAGGTGTTATTAACATCATGCAACCCATTATTCATCAATGGTATATCACCCCTTTAGATAATCCGCGCACTACTAAAGAAAACGACACCTTAGATATCTTCAATAAAGCACAAATCCCTGTCAAATCAGGCTTTGAAGATTTTTTAAGTGCTTTTCATCATGCCGAACAACAGGCTATACAAGATAATGGGTTGATATTAATTTTCGGTTCTTTTTTTCTCGTCTCCGAGTATCTTAGCCACTTTAGCAGCCAGCCATAAGGATTCTTAATTTTGAACGAAATATTAAAACAACGTCTTGTCGGTACTATGGTTATCACCGCATTGGCCGCTATTTTTATTCCTATGTTATTTGACGACCCTATCGAGGGGGCGGATAGTTATAGCAATGAACTGTCTATTCCTGACGAGCCGTTAGAAATACAAGCCATGCAATCTCAGCTCGACAGTATCCCCCGCTCGCGTCAAGAAATAACCTCAAGAGCCATCCCCGCTCAGGTCAATTTACAATCGCAAAAGATAACAACCGCCATTAAAACCGACACCCATTTAAAAAGCTGGACCATTCAAATCGGCAGTTTTGGTAATAAACAAAATGCCTTAGAATTTCGTGACAAACTAAGACAGCAAAAATTTACCGCATTTGTTGATACCGCCCCCTCATCTAATGGTAAATTATTTCGTTTACGCGTGGGACCTGAAATTAATAAAAAAGTCGCTACAAAAAATCAAAAACGCCTTGAAAAACTTTATAGTATTTCGACGCTGTTAGTCTCAGAATGATGACAATGACGATTGTTGATTATGCTATTTTAAGTATTATTACCCTCTCCTTTATTGTCGGTTTATTCAGAGGGCTGATTAAAGAAGCCATTGCACTCATTACCTGGGTACTCGCCGCATCATTGGCCTTTACATTCAGCACCCCCTTAGCCGAATTATTAGCCGATACTATCAGTAATGCGACTTTTCGTATGGCAGCCGCTTTTGCAATGATTTCAATTGGCACCTTTATTGTTGGGGCATTAATCTCATACTTATTAAGATTATTAGTCAATAAAATTGGTTTATCAGGTTTAGATAGATTTGCGGGCGGTTTTTTTGGTATAGGGCGAGGACTGATTATTATTGTGATATTAGTCATGTTGGCTGGCATCACGCCCCTGCCTAAAAGTAATTGGTGGCAAGTCTCAATATTATTACCTTATTTTAGTGAACTTTCGCTTTGGATACATAAGCAGCTTCCCGATGATATCGGAAAAATTGAATTTCCAACGCAAATTGAACAACTCAAACAACTACAATCTTCTCAAATTTAGGACAAGCTATGTGCGGTATTGCTGGAATCGTTTCTCATCAAAATGTTAATCAAGATTTATATGATGCTCTTACTGTCCTTCAGCATCGCGGACAAGATGCTGCAGGCATCATTACCTGTGATAAAGGGCGTTTACATTTACGCAAAGATAATGGTTTAACCCGTGATGTGTTTAGCACTGAACAAATGATGAAATTAAAAGGTAATATGGGCATTGCTCATATTCGCTACCCAACGGCAGGCTGTTCTAGTTCATCAGAAGCCCAACCCTTTTATGTTAATTCACCATTTGGTATCACCTTAGCTCATAATGGTAATTTAACTAATACTCAACAACTTAAGCGTGAATTGTTTATTGAAGACCAGCGTCACCTCAATACCAACTCCGATTCAGAAGTCTTATTAAATATTTTTGCTCATGAATTACAACGCTTAGGCAAATTAAAACTGAATAAAAATGATATTTTTAAAGCCGTTCAGGGCGTGCATCATCGTTGTCGCGGCGCTTATGCGGTGGTTATTATGATTCCTAATATTGGTATCGTTGGTTTTAGAGATCCACATGGCATTCGCCCTATTGTTTATGGACAACGTCAATCAGCACAAGGCACCGAAATTATGATTGCCTCTGAAAGTGTCGCATTGGATGTGTTAGATTTTGAACTGGTTCGTGATATAGCACCGGGTGAAGCGATTTTCATTGAAGAAAATGGTGCCTTACATACTCAACAATGTGCCGAAGAAACCGCTTATTCACCGTGTATTTTTGAATATGTTTATTTTGCCCGTCCCGACTCTATTATCGATAATATTTCTGTTTATAAAGCCCGCTTACGCATGGGTGAAAAACTCGCCGATAAAATCCTCAAAGAATGGCCTGACCACGATATTGATGTCGTCATTCCTATTCCTGATACCAGCCGCACCTCTGCCTTACAACTTGCGAACACTTTGGATGTAAAATTCCGTGAAGGCTTTATGAAAAATCGTTATATCGGACGCACCTTTATTATGCCCGGCCAGCAAATGCGTAAAAAATCGGTAAGACAAAAACTCAATGCGATTGGTTTAGAATTTGAAGGCAAAAATGTCTTATTAGTGGATGATTCTATTGTTCGCGGCACGACCTCAGAACAAATCATTCAAATGGCACGCGATAAAGGGGCTAAAAAAGTGTATTTTGCATCAGCCGCTCCCGCAGTACGTTATCCTAATGTGTATGGTATTGATATGCCTGCTGCACATGAACTCATTGCTCATAACCGCACCACCGAAGAAGTGTGTAAAGCCATCGGAGCGGATAAAATGATTTATCAAGATTTACACGACTTAATTGACGCAGTGCAAAAAGGCAATGAAGAAATCACTCAATTTGATACCTCCTGTTTTGACCACCAATATATTACCGGTGATATTGATGATGCCTATTTACAACATATTGAAGACTTGCGTAATGATACGGTGCAATCTGATTTAAATATCAGCCCTGAAATTATTGATATGCATTCCAATTAATTTAACCCAGATATCACTCGTGTCTCTTTAAGCTTAGATAGGCTTACTTTATATGTCACGGCTTTTTCATAAAACTTTGGCGTATTATTATTGGGGCGAAGGCTTTTTTTATTACACCTGAAGGAGGATAAAGCCTTCGCCCCATTAACTCAATAGCTAGTATTAGCGTACAATATGACTTATACCTTATTTTTTATGAGTCATATAAAATGCAAGTATCAACAGCAACAACCAAATTATCATTACCCTATTATGAAATATTGGAATGTTTAGGCGATAGCTTAAACGCAACTGTTTATAAGGCTTTTTTAAAAAATAACCCGAAAACAATATTAATTATTAAGGTGTTAAAACGGGCGATTGATGATAATCAACGCAATTATCTTGAGCAAAAAATTGAACGACTCAAAATCATTCAACACCCATCAGTCATTACCCCTATTAGTTTTGACACCTATCACCATCAGCAATTTATTGTACGAGATTTCTTTGTAGGCCAAACCTTAGAAAGCTTATTGCTAAACAAAAACACCCAATTTTCACTCGAAGAATTTTTTGATATTGCCGCTCAATTAGTCTTAGCCGTTAATGCTGTACATGAGGCCGGCATCATTCATGGCGGCATCAAGCCCAACAATATTTTAGTCAATCCGAAGACCAATGAAATTAAATTAATTGATTTTTTAAATCCCATTGATATTCAAGAAATTAGTCATTTTATTTATGATAAAAACTTTGTTGAAGGCACACTCGCTTACACTTCCCCTGAACAAACAGGGCGTATTAATCACCGCATTGAATTTTCAACCGACATTTATTCTCTAGGTATTATTTTCTACCGACTATTAACGGGAAAATTGCCTTTTAGAACCGTTGACCCCTTAGAACTCATTCATTCACATTTAGCTGAAGAAGCGATTCCCATTCATTATATACAAGCCCACATACCGACTATGTTAGAAAGTATTGTCGCAAAAATGTGCTTTAAAGAACCTGAAAAACGCTATCAAACAGGCATGGGTTTATATGCTGATTTACAACACTGTGCCGAACAATATAAACACTATAACAAGGTCAACAATTTTTCATTAGGTTTGGCTGACCATACGCGCCGCATCGTTTTTATTTCTAAAATGGTCGGACGCGATAAAGAAGCCAAGATTATTCTAGATGAATATGCACAGGTAACGACTAAAAATCAATTTCATACCGCATTTATTTCAGGCTTACCGGGTATTGGTAAAACCCGTTTAATTCAAGAATTACAACGCCCCTTGGTGGAAAATAAAGGCTATTTTACGGCAGGTAAGTTTGACCAATACCAAAAAAATATTCCTTATAGCTCCTTAATTCAAGCCTTACGTAATTTGATTCGCACCTTCTTAACAGAAAGCGATCAGCGAGTAGAGCAATGGCGCACGCATATTTTATCCGTTCTCGGCAATCAAGCTAAAGTCATTACCGATGTTATTCCTGAATTAGTTATTTTATTAGGCGAACAACCCGCCGTTCATTTATTACCCCCTGTTGAATCAAGGAACCGTTTTAATAATTTATTTGCTGATTTCTTAGCCGCTATCAGCTTAGAAGAGCATCCCTTGGTGTTATTTATTGATGATTTACAATGGTGCGATAGTGCTACTTTCGATTTTTTACAACATTTATTTGCCAACAGTGATGATTTTCCCTATTTGTTCTTTATCGGAGCCTACCGCAACAATGAAGTGGATAAACACCACCCTTTAATGTTTTTACTGCAAGAAATTAAAAAACAAAATATCGCCTGCAAAGAAGTTTATATCGGCTGTTTAGAACAAAGAGCCTGTTATGAAATGGTCGCTTATATTTTAGATTTACCAATACAACAAACCGAACAAATAGCTGATTTTTTAGAGACCCTAACTGAAGGTAATCCGCTATTTGTCAGTGAAAGTCTTTCTTGGTTGCATAGTGAAGGATTACTGCAATTTAGTGAACAAGGTGAATGGATTTGGGATATGGATAAAATTCGTCATTCTAATATGCCCACCAGCGTTGTCGATATGTTTGGCGTTAAAGTAGAACAGCTAGGCGAACAAACCTTAGATATTATTAAGCTCTGTGCCTGCATGGGCAATCGTTTTAATGTTGAAGATATTATTTTAATCAAACAACTTAAACTAAAAACCCTGTTTGAATTACTCAAACCGGTATTAAAACTCGGTTTATTAATAGAAAGTAAAACTGAATTTCAATTTGTACATGATAGAGTTCAAGAAGCGGTTTTACGGCTTATTTCAACCGAACAACGGCAAGCGATTCATTGGCAAGTGGGTCAACATTTATTAGCTCATTTAAAATTAGATAGCAGCTTAGAGCAACAAGATAAATTATTTACCATTGCTGCACATCTTAATTTAGGCTCTCATAAAATGGTTGCTGATAATGACCATGCACAATGTTTAAAACTCGCCTATATTAATTTATACGCAGGGAATAAAGCCTTAAATACCTTAGCAACCAGTGCTGCGAATGAATATTATCATCAAGGACTCGATTTATTGTCGACGAATGACTGGCAAGATAACTATGAATTAATGTACCGCTTACATCAAAAATTAGCAAAAACAGAATTAATGAGCGGGCGTTATGAGCAATCGGAAATATTATTAAACCAACTCTTAGAACGAGCAAAAAGTGATTTAGATAGAGCAGAAGCGTTAGCCGAACAAACCACCTCTTTATCGTCTATTGGAAATTTTATTAAAGCCATTGATATTGCTAATAAAGGCTTAAATTATTTTGATAAAGCCATTCCTATGGATTCTCATGTCGCCAAAAAGTCATTAACTACCTTAATGAACTTAATTCAAGATGATTATCATAATATCTGGCAGACTATTTTAAAGATGCCGTTTACTGAACACCGTAAAAATAAAATTGAACTCGCCTTTTACAGCGAATTAATTCCTGATTTATATATGTCAGGTTTAGTTTCACAGCTTTATTTAGCCGCTGCCCAATCAACGCTGCATTGCTTACAAGGCGGTATGGATGAATCGGTTATTTACTCCTTTTCGATTATGGGACTTAATTTAGGCGAACAGGGAAAATTTGAACAAGCGTTTCATTATCAAGATTTAGCTCATGATTTATGTGCTAAATACCCTGATACCTTTGGAGCAACGCGAGGCATGAATGGTATTGTCTGGTGTAATATGCATTCACGCAGTCACCCGAAAGAGATTATTGAATATTGCCGTAAAGGCATTCAGTGTGGTAATAATTGTGGTGATTTATACAATGCAGGCTTAACTTACGGCCCCTTAATGTGGAATTTACAAGTCTATGGGCATGATTTTAATATGCTTGAAACCACTATCCAAGAATGTTTAGATTTTTCTAATAAGAATCAATTATTTTTTTCAGTTGGATTAGCGGAAGCCGTTAAAGCGGCGTGGATAGAACCGATGCGTACCGAAAAAAATAAAATAAACGGCTCTATGCAAGCTACCTTAGCCTTATGGAAAAGTAAAAATCATGTTGCCTCAGCAGGCAGTTATTATGTTTTATTAGCCATGAGCCATTATTATTATGGCCGCTATCAACAGGCTGATGAATGTTTAGACGCTGTTGAAGAATTTCTAACGGGTATGACTGATAATGTTTTAAAGCGTCAATGGTATGCCTTTAAAATTTTAAATGCTTTACGCTATCAACATGAATCCACCGCCAATAAAAGTACCTTAGAATCAACCTTAGCACCGTTATTAGAACAATTAAAAATATGGGCAAACTTAGGCCCGTTGCTTAAACCTTATTTAGCCTTATGTGAAGCAGAATGGCTACGGTGTTTTGGTGGTACATCTGAGAAGATATTTATGGCTTATATCACCGCCATAGAATCTGCCAGTCAACAGGATTACCTATTTTTAAATGGCTATCTCAATGAAATTTTTGCTGAATGGCTGCTACAAGAACATTGGAGTAGCTATCAACATTATTTAAAACTATCAACGTGTCTATATCAAAAATGTGGTTATAAAGGCAAAGAAATTCAATTAATTGAAAAATATCCGCTTATTTTAAAAGATAAAGCCAAAGATATTAGCCATAATCTAGGTAATGCAGACTTTACAGAAAAATTAGTTTTGCCTGATTTAGATATTGATTATTTAGTAAAATCATCGTTAGCCTTATCCGCTGAGATTGACCCTGATAAATTATTTTCTAAAATTATGACCGTGGTTTTAGAATGTTCGAGTGCTCAATATGGTTATTTATTGCAAAAAATTGATGACAATTGGTTTTGCATGAAAAACAATCACACTAAGCAACAAAATACTGATGATTTACAGTTACCCCCGCAAGCACTAGAGGATATGGACAACATCTGCCAAGGCATTGTGCATTATGTCAGTCGTACCGAGACACCCGTGGTATTAACTGATGCCTTAGAATCTACTGAATTTAAAAACCTACCCGAAATTAATGCCTTATCTATTCGCTCATTATTATGCGTGCCAATTATGCGGCAAGCGGATTTAATCGGTATTTTATATTTAGAAAACCGACTCACACCGAATGTCTTTACGCCAGAACGCGTACACATGATTGAACTATTAAGTTTACAAGCCGCTATTGCAATCGAAAATTCCCGCTTAATTACCGAAATTGGACAATTCAACGAACAGCTAGAACGCCGAGTTGAAGATATTACCCAAAAAAATAGAGAAAAAGATCATTTATTGATTCAGCAATCAAAATTAGCCACCATGGGCGAAATGATTAATAATATTGCTCATCAGTGGCGACAACCGCTTAATGCATTGGGCTTATTGTTAGGTAATCTTCAAGATGCACAACAGTTTGATGAATTAACCACTGACTATTTGAATAAACAGCTTGAGAATGGTTTTAGTTATATCGATAAAATGTCTAATACCATCAATGATTTTAGAGATTTTTTTAGCCCCAATAAAGTATGTGACGTGTTTAAAGTAGCCGATGCGGTTGAAGAGGCAATTAAACTGGTTCAAGTAAGTTTTAAAGCCCATAGTATTGCTATTTTAACCGAGCTTCCAACAGACATCTTGATTTACGGTATACTGAACGAGTATTCACAGGTTGTTTTAAATTTATTAACCAATGCGAAAGAGGCGATTTTAGCTCATGACTCAACAGGCAGCATTGAAATTAAACTCTTTATTGAGCAAAATAAAGTGCTATTAACCGTGCAGGATAGTGGCGGTGGCATTAATGATAATGAAGTATTGGAAAATATGTTTAAACCCTATTATTCCACTAAAGAAGGTGGCACTGGCATCGGCTTATATATGTCACGGATGATTATAGAAGGCAGTATGAATGGACAGATTGAAATCTCGAATAAACAACAGGGAGCGGAGTTTTTAATTAGTGTGCCGATTCTCTCAAGTAATCCTGATTATCTAAAACTTAATAAAACCAATAAAGAATAAAAGGTAATGACGATGACCGACTCTAATCATGACGACGACAAAACGGATACGCTCTATTTGCGTACACTCACTATTTTATACGTAGAAGATGAAGATGAGGTACGAGAGCAGTTACAGACTTACTTACAAAGACGCTGTTTAAAAGTTTATACCGCTGCCAATGGTAAAAAAGGCTTGGAAGCTTTTAAAAAATATCAACCTGATATTATCGTGTCTGATATTTTAATGCCGATTATGGACGGCCTGTTAATGTCTGAAAAGATTTTAGAGCTTGCCCCTCATACGCCAATTATACTCACCACTGCCTTTGAAGAGCCGCGTTATTTTCATAAAGCCATTGAACTCGGTATTCATCATTATGTTGCTAAACCGGTTAAGTTAGCTATTGTTGAAAAAGCACTGTTAAAATCTTCACGTGTCTTACGAGCAGAATTAGCCCTTAAAGAAATTGAAGAACGCTATAAAGTACTCTTTAAATTATCACATATTGCCATTTCAGTCTCTGATACCGATAAGGTTTCCCAACAAGTGCTCATTGAAGGCGTTACCATTGATAAATCACTCGAAGGGGCTATGGTTGATTGTAATCAATCATTTTTAGAGCTAGTCGGCTGTGACAAAAGTCCCGAAGAATTAAAAGAGCAAGGCGAAAATATTTACAGCTTTATGACTGAAGAGTCAATCGCCTGTTTTAATCACTTAGTCCATCATGAATTATTGGTTAAAGGCTATACCTCTGAATTTGAATTAGAATTATTAACCCGTGATAAGCTAAAAATTCCCGTGGTCGCACAATTAATTTTACGCTATTCAGACACCGGTGAACCTGTAGAAATTTGGATGGTAATGCGTGATATCCGTGAACAACGCAGAGTCGAAGAATCTTTACGCTTATCCGCAAAAGTATTTGAATCCTCAATGGATGCCATTATTATTAGTGATGCTAATAATACCGTCATCTCGGTCAATCAAGCTTTTTATAATATTACCGGCTATACAGCAAATGATATTATCGGTAAAAATCCAAATATTTTATCATCCGGAAGACATGATAAAACCTTTTATCAAAAATTATGGGAAACCTTAGTTTTAGAGGGTTACTGGCAAGGTGAAATTTGGAATCGAAAAAAAGATGGGCAAATTTTTCCAGAATGGATTTCTATTAGTGTCGTTTATGATTATTCAGGTAATGTCTCGCATTATATTGCTATTTTTAGTGATATTTCTGAAAAGAAAAGCAGCGAAGCTCATATCGAATTTTTAGCCAACTACGACCCTTTAACCCAGTTACCCAACCGACGTTTATTTATTGACCGAGTAGACCAAGGACTTAAAACCGCCGTGCGTGAAAAAACCAAACTCGGCATTATCTTTTTTGATTTAGATCATTTTAAAACCATTAATGATTCCTTAGGGCATAGTTTAGGCGATCACATGTTAGTAGAAGTGGCAAAACGTATTAGCCAATGTATACGAGATGCTGATACGGTTGCACGACTATCAGGTGATGAATTTGCCATGATGATTGCCAATGTCACCGAGGTTAGCGATATTTCAATCGTCGCTAATAAAATCATCGAAAGTATGCGGCTACCTTTTCACATTGATGATTATGAATTACATGTGACCTGTAGTATTGGGATTAGTGTTTATCCAGAAGATGGCAATAGTTATGAACTATTATTAAAAAATGCGGATACCGCGATGTATTGCTCAAAAAATAATGGTCGTGATAATTTTGAATTTTTTTCCGCCGCCATGAGTACACAAGCATTAGAGCGTTTATCCTTAGAAACTAGCTTACGTAAAGCTCTGGATAACAATGAATTAAAAATTTTTTATCAACCCCAAGTAGATACCAATACCGGTAAAATTATTGGTATGGAAGCTTTATTACGCTGGTTTCATCCTGAAATGGGCTTAATTTCACCTGACCAGTTTATCCCTTTGGCTGAAGAAATAGGCGTTATTATCCAAATTGGCAAATGGGTATTAGAAGAAACGTGCCGACAAAATAAAGCATGGCAAGATATGGGTTTAAAAGCCGTCCCTGTCGCTGTGAATTTATCCGCAGTACAATTTAGACAGCATAACTTATTATCTATTGTCCAAGAAATTTTAATGGAAACACTATTATTACCCTGCTATTTAGAACTAGAATTAACTGAAGGCTTATTAATGGACTGTTCTGAATATAATGTTTCATTACTCAGTAAATTTCGACAACTGGGGGTAAAACTTTCCATTGATGATTTTGGTACCGGTTATTCATCACTTAGTTATTTAAGCCGCTTTCCCATTAATAAACTAAAAATTGACCGCTCTTTCGTTATTGATTTAATGAAAAGTAATAACAATTCAGCGATTACCAGTGCCATTATTAGTTTAGGCCATGATTTAGGCTTAATCGTTATCGCAGAAGGCGTTGAAACCAAAGGTCAATTTAATTTTTTACAAGCCCATCAATGTGATGAAATTCAGGGTTATTTATTTAGTAAGCCCGTGCCTGCCGATGAAATGCAGCAACTCTTACGCCAAGAAGCACTGCAAACCGATATGATTAATGGCAAATAATTAGTCAGTCATTATCTGGCTAATAGAATAACGCTTGCCTTTGCTACAAACCTTACGACTCACTGCTGATTCACAAGATGTATCCGTAAATTCTGCTTTTAATTCTCCGCCCTGCTCGGGTAGAAAATAAAATCTAAAATTAGGATCTGCACTAATCGCTATATCAACTTTTGCTTTTAACACCGATTGCCCATTAAACGTGACCTTAAACTGCTTAATAAAATGCGATTTTTTAACAAAACGAGTCACCTGATCCATTTGCATTCCGGTAATATTAGGATGACTAATTAATAATTGCGTTTGCAGCGGCTTACCAGCTTGACGATGCTTATCAAATTTAAACTTCATTTTACCTAGACGCTTCATTGCTGCATCTAAATCATTACCTATCGGTGCTGAACATCCCCCGCTGGCTTTAACAAACTTCTTCGTCATATATAACTTGCCTTCACTGGTTTCAGCAATCACCCTAATATAACTATAACTATTCACACGAATACGCATCGCTAAATCGGCTTGTCCTGACAATGGCGTAAACTTAAATTCACCCACAAATGGCATCGGATTGTTATCCACTAAGACCAATATTTTTTTAATATAATTTTGCGACGTTTGTTTAATTTTACTGATAATTTTTATCGGTACTAATGCGGGATCTTCTGCCCTGTAAGGCACTTCAATTTCAATAATATCATCGGATTCAATAATCGTTTGTCCACGAAAATACTGTTTTTTCAGTACATAATTCCAATTTACTTCATCTTTTTTTGCCGCAGAAACCCAGATGGGTGTTAATAATAGGCAAAAAATCAGCACCTTAATCACACTCTTTTTCATTTTTATTCTCTCTTAAATTAACAGGCTTAATCTTCCCACTCTAATTCAGCAAAAGCAGAAGTCACATTTCTTTTATGATATTTATCAAATAATAACCATTTTGATTTTTCTGAATAACCCACTTGTTCTATCGCTTGCTCAATAAACTGACCTTTTGCAAGCATTGCTCTAATCTCGATTAATAACCGTTCTAAATACTGTTTTTCAGGCTGCATACTTTTTGGCCAATCCCTTACGACCGCACCATGACCGGGAATAACGGTTTTATAATCGTGTTGTTCCAATTGATTTAACACCTTAAGCCAACCTTTTAAACTGCCATCAAGAACCGGAATATGTTTTACAAATAACAAATCTGATAACCACACACTATTGGTTTTTTTATCCAGTACACTTAAATCATTATCAGTATGAGCTGTAGGGTGAGCGGTTAACATTAATTTTCGATTACCTAAATCAATCATTAACTGCCGCTTAACTTCCTTAGTCGGGGCAATAATATCTTTCGCTAATAAATGCACATCTAATTGCTCTGCGGCTTTATCAATATAATAATGGCTGCGTGTTGCCATCGCTCTGGCTAAATTTTTATGACCAATAAATTTAACATTCGGCTGTTTAAAGGCAATATTGCCATAAATATGATCCGGATGCACATGGGTATTAATCACATAACACACGGGTGTATCCGTGATTTTTTCTATGGCTTTTTTTAAGGCATAACCTTGTTCAGGATTGCCGCCGGTATCAATCACCGCTACACATTGTTCGCCAATAATAAAGCCAATATTGGCAATCGCCCCATGATTCGTTTTATTCGGAAATTGGTGTTGACCAAAATGCACATAAATACCTTGTTCTACTTCAACCACTGATAAAGCAGGCAATGCCATCAATGAGGGTGAAAAAACAAGACTTAACCACACTAAAATTTTTAACTGCATAGTTTTAACCTACCTTAATACTGACTAACTTATTAGCATTTAATAATACAACAATACGATGCTTGCTGATTTTTATCAAGAAATATCATTAATTTTCAACAGAACTATGTTAAAACATAGCTAAAACCCATCCATATTGGAATATCGTATTTTTGTGTGGGGCGTAGACTTTAGTCTACTTTTTAAAATAGTAGGCTAAAAAGCCTACGCCCCACTATCGATTTTTTTAGGAGTAAAAAATGATAATTAAAAAATTAACCCTAATGCTACTGTGTAGTTTTTATCTATTCAGTCAGTCATTATGGGCAAGAAGTTTAGCCCCTGAAACCGTTGCAGGTGCAACCACTGTCACCACAAAAAGAGCAAAATCCTTGATGAATCAAGGGGTGATATTTGTTGATGTCAGGGGAATAAAATATTATGCTGACGAACATATACAATGGGCAGTGCATTTAGATGTCAAATCAACACTCACAGAGGCGAGTTTATTAAAGGTAGTCCCTAAACATAAACCAGTAGTTTTTTATTGTAATGGCGAATGGTGTAAAGCAAGTTCCATTGCCAGTCAAAAAGCAGTAGCATGGGGCTGGACAAAGGTCTTTTATTATCGTGGCGGTATCCCTGAATGGGAAAAAGCGAATTTACCCTTAGAATAATTATAATCCCAATTTTTTTAGACGATAGGCTAATGAACGGTTACTTAAACCTAACTGTTCAGCCGTTGTCACTTCATTACCTTGATTATCATTTAAGGCCTGACTAATCACCTTTTTTTCTATTGCATTTAAATAATCTTCCAAAGAACGCGTTGCTGACTGATAGGTTTTAACATCTAAGCGAGAATCGATTTCAGTCGGTAAATTTAAATCCTCTGGCGTAATATGCTCACCTTCATATAATGCCACCGCTCGTTCTAAAATATTGACTAACTCGCGTACATTACCTAAAAATGGATAATGCATTAAAACATTTAATGCTTCGTCAGATAACGGCACCGGCTCTATTTGATTATTCGCCGCAATCTCGGTCAGAAAATAATCACATAACGGGGAAATATCCTCTCGTCGCTCACGTAAAGGCGGTACTTCTAATTCAATCACATTTACCCGATAATATAAATCCTGTCTAAATTCCCCTTGCTGCACTAATTGATTCAAATCTTTATGCGTCGCACTTAATAAACGAATATCAATATTTATTTCCTGAGCATAACCTATCGGCCTGATTTTTTTCTCTTGCAAGGCACGTAATAATTTAACCTGTAACAGCAATGGCAAATCGGCTAATTCATCTAAAAATAATGTCCCGCCTTCAGCCGCCTGAAATAAACCCACTTTATCGTCATTCGCTCCGGTAAAACTGCCTTTTTTATGGCCAAAAAATTCACTTTCCATTAATTCAGCAGGAATAGCCCCGCAATTGACCGCAATAAAATCACCCTCGCGACTACTTTGGTCATGAATTGAACGTGCCACTAATTCTTTACCAACACCTGATTCACCTTTGATATAAACCGGCACTTGGCTACAGGCAATTTTTTTTATTTTAGTACGAATGCCTTGCATAACCGCTGAATCACCTAATAATTTCAGCTCGCTGGGCTTAGATGACGGTGGCTGATTCACTTTTAAACTATGGGTAACGATTTGCCGTAGCCCTTTTAAATCAATCGGTTTTGATAGGAAATCAAATGCCCCTTGTTTCATCGCTTTCACCGCCAAACTGGTATTACCATGAGCCGTAATCACAATCACCGGTAATTCTGGTTGCGTATCTTGTAATTTCTTGAGTAACACCAAGCCATCACCGTCAGGCAGCCGCATATCCGTCAAACAGACATCAAAATGATAAAGCGTTAATAACTTTTTCGCACTTCTAATATCAGCGGCGACTTCGGTGCTAATATCCATACGATTTAACGTTATTGCTAATAATTCACGAATATCTTCTTCGTCATCAATAATTAATGCTCTTGCTATCGCCATTCTAAAATTCCTTTAACTCGTATTTGAAATACAAAGCCGAAAATAACACCCTTGCTCATCATCTAATACATGATAACTAATCGTTGCTTGATTTAATTGGGCTAATTCACGACAAATATATAAGCCTAACCCCGTTCCCGAATGCGATGAGGTAAAAAAAGGCTCAAAAATATATTTTAAATTATCCGTGGCAATACCTTCGCCATAATCAATCACATCAATACAACAACGGTGCTTTTGTTTGGTTAACTTAATTTTAATCGGTTTATGGGTCACATAGCCATATTTCAACGCATTTTCACATAAATTAGTGAGTATCTGCGTCAAATGTCCTTTATCAAAAATAATGGTTTGGCTAATATCATTACTTTCTAACGAAAATTGCTGTTGATAGCCTTTATTTTCGCTGTTAAAACGCATTAAAAATTCACTTAACCAATCTTGTATAATGAAACGTTGCTGGTGAGAATCACGTTGCTGGGAAAGTTGTAAAATATCTTCGATAATTTCATTAATCCGCAAACTATGCTTTTGAATAATCGCGGTTAAACGCTTATCCCCTTCATCTAAATAGTTAGCTTCTGCTAATAATTGTCCGGCATGACTAATTGCTCCGAGAGGATTACGAATTTCATGCGCAATACTGGCGGTCAGTCGTCCTAAAGACGCTAATTTTGCCTGTTGAACCCGTTGATTATAGCCCGCCACATCTTCTAAAGTCAGCATATAATAATGATGTGATTCAGTCGGCAACACTGAAAACTGCACTTGTAAATCTAATTCATTTTGCAACGTTAGCCTTAAAAAATTTTTATTAGGTGCTTGTAACCAAGCATCAAAACCTACCCCTAACTCAAATGATATAGCGGCTAAGTTAGGCGGTAATTTAAGCTGTTCTAATAAACGACAGCTGGCTTCATTATAATAACTGATGACTTGTTGGCGATTGGTAATAATCATACCTAATGGCATATATTGAATAATCGATTGATTTAACGCTTCTAACGAGGTTATTTCAGCCTCTTGCAAACGACTAATTAATTCAGTCCGTTTTGCTAAAATATAAGCCAAAAAAGCCAAAGTAAAAAAACCCGCCCCTAACATTCCCGAATACGGATAATCAGCACTGTCAAATTCACCAACACGATAATTATACGCCTGTTCCGCAAAGACAAATAAACTGGCAATCGCAGCAAATAACATCGCACAACGTCCACCAATTAAGACGCCACCTGCCGTGGTAGACACCAACATCAACGCCCCTAAACCACTCGATATCCCCCCACAAGCATGCATAATCAAGGTAATACAAATCAAATCACTAAACACTAAAACTTGGGCATGACTTGCATAACTACCAAGCTGTTTAGAAATGAGAAATATAGCCACGCCACTTAGACTTAAATAACTAAGACTGCTATAAAAATATAATGATAAAAACTGGCTATTAACAATCACCGAACTAAACGATGAAAAATATAAGCCTAATAATAAACACGATAAAATAAGCCGATAAAAATAAAATCCCTTTAATAAAAACCAAGCCTGTTGCTTTGGAATGGTGTAATCTTTAGAAAAAGGACAGGGTGTAAACATAGACTATTTTTAATTATCAGTGGCTAATTGTTGATTATAAAGTGCGGCAATTAAATTGGCTTGATAGACCATGCCCACTAAACGTTTTTCAGCATTAATAATAGGAATTTGCCGATGACCTTCAATCGACATCAACTTAATTAATTCAACAATATGCATACTTTCCGATGCAGTAATCACTGTTGGGGTCATAATAAAACCCACAGATTCAGGTTTAGAGCTGTTCACATCAGGCGTACGGCGAATAAATTGCTGAAATTTAGCCTGAATATCCCCCCGCACACTTAAATCAATGCCTTTAAAAAAATCATTCCACGTTAAAATGCCAATAATGCGATTCGCTTTATCAATAACCGGCATGACTTTTAATTTATGTTCATTCATAAGTTGCCAGGCATCTTCTACTTCCGTGCCATACTCAAGCGTGATAATCTCTGTAATCATAATATCCGCACACGATATTTCACCGGTTAGACGTTGAAAACCATTTTTTTTAACTCGCATTAATAAATGACCCAATTCTGCACGCGTCATATCAATAAACACATCGCTTTGTTTTAACGCCAAATCAATATCTTCTTCCACAAAGCCCATTTGATGGCTTGGCATAGAAATAACATGCCGTTGGCGATGTCTTTTTTTTATCGGTAAAGGACTAGGATAGCTACGCTTTAAAACCCAACGATTAATAATAATCGCCAGTAATAACATACTAATAATATTAATCGCGACCGGAATAATCACAAACGAATAGCCTAAATCACTGACAGCTTGACCCGCCATAACAGGCGTTAAAGCCGTTGCGGCTCCTGGGGGATGTAAGCAACGTAGCAACAACATCAGCAGCACTGCACCACCGACCGCCGTTGCTTCAGCCGTTAACGGATTAGAAATATTAATTGCACAAAAAACTCCCACTATGGCAGAAACCAACTGCCCGCCGATAAAAGGCCACGGTTGTGCTAAGGGGCTATTAGGAATAAAAAACAGAATAATCGCAGATGCCCCCATAGAGGCGACAATCAAAGGATGATTTGCCCATGGAGAAATGATTTTAGTGATTAAAACAATGAAAAAAATCGAACAGAAACAGGCTAATAATGAA
This sequence comes from uncultured Methylococcaceae bacterium, assembly GCA_913009515.1. Lineage (GTDB taxonomy): Bacteria > Pseudomonadota > Gammaproteobacteria > Methylococcales > Methylomonadaceae > Methyloprofundus. Next base: position 1,668 of record CAJVYO010000007.1, on the reverse strand, counting down.
AGTATTTTAGCTTTTAAACTAAAATTAACAGGGTCAACGGCAAAATATTTAAAAAATTGCAATATTTTCATTGTTTAGCCTGCGTAGCACTCCAAAAATTATAGTCTTTAACAAATTGAAATTATTCTAACAGAAAAATAGACCCTGCGATTATTTCAACTATATTCCTTCGCTTTATTTAACTGAATGGTATTAATAATTTCTGATTTAACCGTGAGTAAATTGTGATAAATCGCTTTTAAGTCATCTAAACGCATACCATCAAAATGATGTGACACAAAATATTGATATTTATTTTCCGCAAGCTTTTCTAGCACGACAAAATACCACATCGCCCCAATCACATAAGCCCCTTTAATGGTCTTCCAGCCATTTAATTCAATGGCACTAATTAATTCTGCCACTAACTGTGGCCGAGGATTACCGTATTCTTCACTGCGTTTAAATTCCTGAATAAAAAAATACGGGGTTTTACTTTTTAATAACCCTAAAGACACCATAAAATCAGTCGTGCCATTAAAAATAAAGGTGTCAGTTTCATACGTTAAAGCTTGCTCATAGAATCCACGCACATTATCACTCACAGATTTAAAATGGATTTCATTTAATAGGGGAATAATAAAATTAACTTTTAAATCTTCTTCGCTATAACACTCAATTAAATCTTGATTTTCCGTAATTAAATCAATAAGCATTGATTCTACGTCATCATCAAAATCAATAATCTGATTAAACCATTGCTCGAAAATAGTTTTATCAATGTGTCGTTCAATCTCAAATAATTGCTCTAAATCACTTTCTTTAATTTTACTGTATTGATAACTCGGCTTAGGGCTTACTTTAAAATGCTCCTCACCTTTGATAATTTTAATTTCTTGCTTTAAATCCTTAATCTCTTCTAATAACTCTAATTCTAAGCTTTGATTCATTAACTATTCCTTTTTAAAAATCATAACGTTTTAAATGGTCAACTGAATTGTTTTGTTACGCTTATTTATGACGCTCTTCCGCCTTACTATAAACTAAACCTCGGTCTCTTTTTCCAACAGCAATAACATAAACAACAATTTCATTATCATTGACTTCATAGACCAAACGATAACCCGCCGAACGAAGTTTAATTTTATAAGTATTTTGAAAACCTCTTAGCTGACTGGCTTTATTATGCGGAGACTCTACCCGCTCGATAAGTTTATTTTTAAATTGTTTTTGTATTGGAGGTGATAATTTTTTCCACTCTTTTAAAGCACTCGGTAAAAATTTAACCTTATAACTCATTAAGATTCACTTCTACTGCACTTTCTTTTTCAGTAGCCCGTTCTAGCACTATTTGAGCCAATTCAGCATCTTCTAGTTTATCCATTAACCATTCATAAGTGTCAGCAGGTACAAGATAAGCCGCTGGAATATTATGGTTAAGTATCGCTATGGTTGCACCTTCGGCTTCGACTAATAGTGCCGTTGGATTTTTCTTTAACTCCGAAATGCTTGCTGAACAATTTGAAAGAACCTGCCTCATAAATACCTCAATAACACCTAAAATAAGCACTATTTATAGCCCTTTTTTTAGATTATTTCAATATTTTTTTTTCTACTAACGGTAAACTGCAATTAAAGTTAAGCACTGAGTACTTACTAGGTAGCCTAATGACTAAATCAGATGCCATT
>CAJVYO010000006.1 GCA_913009515.1 uncultured Methylococcaceae bacterium | reverse complement strand
ACATCATAAGACCACGGAGCAAGCTCTTTTTTAATGGCATTAACGCGTTTTTTCACTGAAAACATAGAGGGGTTATTACCTGCCTCATATTCCTTATTCCAGACATCTAAGCCTAAGTTATAGCCGAATCGAGACACACCACACGATTGCTTTAAAAACGTTTCTTGTATGTTATTTGGCTTTAACTCTATTTTATGACTCAGTATTGTTTTCATTTTCCAAAGCCTTTTTTAACATTTTAGCCCATAAAGCCGACAACTTGTATATGGCCATCCATATAGATAGCTATATACAATAATAGTCAATAATTAAACATCAGTTAACAACTCCAGTAGCACTCAGTTAAAGTATACACATTATCATTTTTACATCGCGGTATAAAAACGATATCCTAATAGCTATATCCAAACGAAAGCAAGTTACTATTATTAATGCATTATTCCTGCATACTCAGCAGAAACCTGTACGTTGCAATACATGGATTCCCGATAAAAAACGCGGGAATCACGCAACTTACATCTTCAAGCCGTTTGGATATATGGCTTTAAACTTTATTTACAATCAGCTGCTGCAGCTAAGTCTGCTGCGTCACCAACTTGATTCAATTCACCATTTTGATTTAATGAATATAAATAATTATCTTCTTTAGCAATACCTAAGTAACTTCCTGTTTCCGCATAATAACGGTAATAGTAAGTAGTAGATACCGCTTCAGTGTCTTCAGTCGCTTCTGTTGAGGTAACAAGTGTTTGAGACGTTAAACCTGCAGTTGGATAGTTCGTCGGTTCTTGCTGCTCTTGATAATTTAAAACACAATCTGCAACTGAAACAGCTAATGCCGATACCTTAACATCAATCGGTGTATCTTCACCGTCACTGTTTGTACCACCAACAAAAAGCGTATAGTGACCAGGCTGTAAATTAACTAAGGTTAAATTTGAATAGTTAGTATGTCCATTTGGCCCTGAATGATGTTGTACACTACCGTATACACCACTTTCATATTTATTATCAATACTCACATCATGCGCGCCAGATAATACGTTATCCTCCCAAAGATTAATAAAGTCTGTGCTTGAACCGTTTACATAACCCAAAGTTTGAACAAGACCATTTTCTACCGTATTACCTTCTAATGAATCAACAACATCATTATCAGTTGCCCAAACAAGTCCTGGTTTTCCAGGTTGTCCAACCTGATTAAAGGCATGAATAGCACCTTCAGTGCCATCCTTATCATTTTTTCCCTGTGCTCCTGGACTTGCAATAAAAACACCATCCGCTCTATAAATAGTAAAACCCGGTGCATTAGTCATTGCTGAAGAAGCTGATACCATCACATCTGTCGCCTGCTGTACTTCAAAATTAAGCCATGCTCCAGTCATACCCCAGGCCCGATTCGTTAATGCAGAATTGCTGGTATAACTATTTTTATTCGAGTTTGCACTAATCGCCTGAATCGTTGTTCCTGCTTCTAAAACATTATCATCATTAACCCATGGAGCAGCATAAGCCGTCGCGCTAAGTAATAATGAAGACGTAATTAAACCTGCTTTTAATGTGTACATCTTTTTCATATATAAAATCTCCTAAATAATTAAAAATACAATATCTTAACTAAAGTATAAGCAAAAATCACGCCTAAAAATCAAACCCTTGATTTAAAACAAAAAATAGCTACATTACCTTAGCAAATAAATTATGCAAAATATTAAAATAGGTCATATAACCTATAATTTAATGGACACTGCACAAAAATAATTTCTTGCTATTAAATCCTAAAAACTAAGAATATTAATAGGTACATTCATTATTATAAACTAATATAACTTCCTCTTAAAATAAAGCTCTAATTTTATTTTAGACAGGTAAGCATCACATCTAAATCTTGACGAACACATTATTTTCCGTTATTTTGGATAGATTTTTTATTAATTAGTCGCAAAAAGCCTAATTTAATGAATGTTTTAATGAGGATAATATCAAGTGGAACTTAGTGGCGGAGAAATTGTTATTCAGTGCCTAAAAGATGAAGGAGTGGAATATCTTTTCGGCTATCCGGGCGGTGCAGTGTTGCATTTATATGATGCAATTTTTCACCAAGACGATGTCAAACATATTTTAGTCAGACATGAACAAGCTGCGACTCATGCCGCAGATGCTTATGCACGAGCAACCGGTAAAGCAGGCGTAGTATTAGTCACATCAGGGCCGGGTGCAACCAATGCTGTTACCGGCATTGCGACAGCCTATATGGATTCTATTCCTATGGTGGTGATTTCAGGGCAAGTCCCTACTGCGGTTATCGGTAGTGATGCGTTTCAAGAAGTCGATATGATTGGTATTACCCGTCCTTGCGTCAAACATAATTTTTTAGTCAAAGATATCAGTGATATTGCTGAAACCATGAAAAAGGCGTTTTATGTTGCCACTACAGGGCGACCGGGTCCGGTAGTCGTTGATATTCCCAAAGATATTACCGACCCTAATATTAAAATCCCTTATCATTATCCTGATAGCATTAGCATGCGTTCGTATAATCCTTCTGTGCAAGGTCATACAGGGCAAATTAAAAAGGCAGTTGAGCTATTATTAACCGCTAAACGTCCTGTCATTTATTCAGGCGGTGGCGTTGTTATCGGTGAAGCGAGTAAAGAATTAACCGAACTTACTCGCTATCTAAATTTCCCGATTACCAATACTTTAATGGGCTTAGGCGCTTACCCTGCAACGGATAAGCAATTTGTCGGTATGTTAGGTATGCACGGCACCTATGAAGCTAATTTAAGTATGCATCAAAGCGATGTTATTTTAGCGATTGGAGTGCGATTTGATGATCGTGTGACCGGAAAATTGGCTGAATTTTGCCCTAACGCACAAATCATCCATATTGATATTGATCCAGCCTCCATTTCTAAAACCGTCAAAGTCGATATCCCAATTGTTGGCGATGTGAAGCCGGTATTGCTACAAATGCTAGCGCTGATTAAACAGCAGCATAAACCTGATGCAGAACCTTTAGCACGCTGGTGGGCACAAATTAATCAATGGCGTACCAGTAAATGCTTAGAATTTGACCGTTCTAGTACAGAAATTAAACCGCAACGGGTGGTTGAACAGCTTTACGAAATTACAAAGGGTGATGCTTACATCACTTCAGATGTGGGTCAGCACCAAATGTATGCCTCACAGTTTTATCATTTCGATAAACCGCGCCGCTGGATTAATTCAGGCGGCTTAGGCACTATGGGCTTTGGTCTACCTGCTGCGATTGGCGTAAAACTGGCGTTTCCTGATGCGGATGTCGCTTGTATTACTGGCGAAGCGAGTATCCAAATGTGTATTCAAGAATTAGCCACCGCCTTACAATACAATACCCCGATTAAAATTATTAATTTAAATAATGGTTACATGGGTATGGTACGTCAGTGGCAAGAATTTAATTATGAAAGCCGTTATTCACAGTCCTATATGGATACTTTGCCTGATTTTGTTAAATTAGCAGAATCTTATGGTCACGTCGGTATTCGTGTCGAACGTCCCGAAGATGTCATGCCTGCCTTAGAAAAAGCCTTTGCAATGAAAGATCGCACGGTTTTCTTAGATATTATTACCGATAGAACTGAAAATGTTTATCCGATGATTGAAACCGGCAAAGGGCATCAGGAAATGACATTACGGGTTGCACCCGGCACACCGATTGATAGAGAGTTAGCATAATGAGACATATTATTTCTATTCTAATGGAAAATGAAGCGGGTGCTTTATCACGCGTAGCGGGCTTATTTTCAGCTCGTGGCTATAATATTGAATCACTGACGGTTGCCCCCACTGAAGATACCAGTTTATCGCGTATGACCTTAGTCACACGCGGCAACGAAGAAATTATTGAGCAAATTACCAAACAGCTTAATAAACTCATTGATGTGGTAAAACTCATTGATTTAGCCGATATTTCACATGTTGAACGTGAACTTATGCTGGTCAAAGTGAAAACGACGCTTAATAACCGCGAAGAAATTAAACGCCTTGCGGATATTTTTCGCGGTAAAATCATCGATGTGACCAACAACAGTTATATGATTGAAATGACCGGCTCCTCTGAAAAATTAGATGCCTTTGTCGAATCACTTAACGACGAAAATATTATTGAAACCGTCCGTTCAGGCCCGACTAGTATGTCGCGTGGCGAACACGGTTTACATTTATAATTTCCCCTCACCCTGCTCTCTCGCCAAAGAGAGGGCTTTAAAACAGACTGAATAATAATTCACTAACCCTTAGGAAAATACATGCAAGTTTATTACGATAAAGACGCCGACCTTAATATTATTAAAGGTAAAAAAGTAGCTATCATTGGTTACGGTTCACAAGGTCATGCTCACGCGAATAATTTACAAGATTCTGGAGTTGATGTCGTTGTCGGTTTACGTGACAACTCAAGCTCAGTGGCTAAAGCTGAAGCACATGGTTTAAAAGTAACCAATGTTGCTGCTGCAGTCGCCAGTGCTGATGTGGTTATGATTTTAACGCCTGATGAATTTCAATCTCAGCTTTATAAAGAAGAAATTGAGCCTAATATCAAGCAAGGTGCCGCTTTAGCATTCGCACATGGGTTTGCGATTTTATATAACCAAGTGACACCACGTGCTGATTTAGATGTGATTATGATTGCCCCTAAAGCACCGGGTCATACAGTACGTTCTGAATTTACACGCGGTGGGGGTATTCCTGATTTAATCGCCATTCATCAAGATGCGTCAGGCACAGCAAAAGAAATTTGCCTCTCTTACGCGTCAGCGATTGGTGGTGGACGTTCAGGTATTATTGAAACCACTTTCCGCGAAGAAACAGAAACTGATTTATTCGGTGAGCAAGCTGTTTTATGTGGCGGTGCAGTTGAATTAGTTAAAATGGGCTTTGAAACATTGGTTGAAGCCGGTTATGAACCTGAAATGGCATATTTCGAATGTATGCACGAATTAAAACTGATTGTTGATTTAATGTTTGAAGGCGGTATTGCCAACATGAATTATTCAATTTCGAATAATGCAGAATATGGCGAATATGTCACCGGTAACAAAGTTATCAATGATGAAAGTCGTCAAGCAATGCGTGAAGCACTGGCTAACATTCAAAATGGCGAATATGCAAAACGTTTTATCTTGGAAGGTGCCACTAACTATCCAGAAATGACCGCTAAACGTCGTCTGAATGCTGAACATCCTATCGAAGTCACCGGTGCTAAATTACGTGCCATGATGCCTTGGATTGCAGCCAATCAAATTGTTGACCAAGCTAAAAACTAATTTTAGCGTTACGCAGTAAATGATTGACATAAAAAAGCCCGCTAATAACGGGCTTTTTTTATGTCGTCAACGTTTTAAAAGTTTTATATAAAGGTTACAAAACGGTCAACACCTGAAAGCTTAAAAACTTCTTTTACTTTATCAATCGTTCCTTTTACTTTTAAGGCTTCAGTATTATTGCCTAGTCTTTCATGCAAAATCAAGATCATACCCAGCGCTGAACTATCAATTCCTGTTGAACGACTTAAATCTAATAAAACTGTTTTAGCCTGTTCAGCTTCCAAGGTTGCTTTACGCATTGGCTCATGAACACTATGGTCAAAGCGGCCTGAAATTTTAATAGCCAATTCGCCATTTTCATTTAAATTATATTCTATTGCCATTCCGTCAAAATCCTCTACAACTTTTAAGTTATTTTCGTAATAATATCATAAATATTAAGTCTATTAATAAAAAATTAATGACTACGCTGAATAATATACAGTGACAAGGCTCTTAATATATCCGCTTCTTCACCAAAGTCAGCTAAACTCGCGACCGCTTGTTCATGTAAATCTTGCGCTTTTTGCTTTGCCCCCGCTAATCCCAATAATGCAGGATAAGTGGGTTTATCATTATGCTGATCTTTGCCCTGCGTTTTACCTAAGGTCGCGGTATCACTTTCTTCATCTAAAATATCATCTTTTACCTGAAAAGACAGGCCAATACATTTTGCATAATGATCTAATTTAGCCGCAACATTAGGATCTAAATCCGGTTTAGATAAGGTCGCTAATTGTACTGCGACTCGAATTAACGCCCCTGTTTTATGAATATGCATATTTTCTAATTCGGGCAAACTGAGTGTTTTACCCACCGATTCTAAATCAATCGCCTGTCCACCAACCATACCTTGTGAACCACTGGCTTTTGCTAAAGCGGTAATCATCTTGATGCGTGTCTCTGCACTCGCTTGCATAGTTTTATCATTTGCCAATAATTGAAAGGCTAAAGCCTGCAACGCATCACCGGTTAAAATGGCAGTAGCTTCATCATATTGAATATGCGAAGTGGCTTTGCCGCGACGCAAATCATCATCGTCCATCGCCGGTAAATCATCATGAATTAAGGAATACACATGAATCATTTCAACTGCACACGCCGCCCCATCTAATAGTTCAGGCTCTAATCCTAATGCCTTACCCACGCTATAGGTTAGCATCGGCCGCATCCGCTTGCCCCCATCTAAGGTGCTATAACGCATCGCATCATGTAAACGCTTAGGTAAAGTGGTATTGGCAGGTAATCGGGTATCAAGTGCTTTTTCAACACGTTGTTGACTAATTATTAAATAATCTTTTAAGGCATTACTCATCGGCAAAAGGCTCCAAAATTTGTTGTCCGTCTTTTTCTAATAAAATATGCACCTTTTGTTCAGCCTCTTGTAAAGCCTGTTGGCACATACGGGTTAATTTTACACCTTGCTCAAATGACTTTAACGAGGCATCCAAAGAAATATCCCCCTGCTCTAATTGCTCCACAATCTCAGTCAGTTCTTGCATAGAATCTTCAAATAATGAGCTAGTTTTCTTTCTTGCCATGTCAGTAAAAATAATTTAATGATACGATGTATTTAATTTGAACATTATATATGAAAATCCTAACGAGTAATTAACTGAACATGAGTGAATCTTATAATGCTGCCGCCATTGAGGTTTTAACAGGGCTAGACCCTGTGCGTAAACGTCCTGGTATGTATACTGAAACCAGTCGCCCTAATCATTTGGTCCAAGAGGTGGTTGATAATAGCGTCGATGAAGCGGTTGCAGGTCATGCAACCCGTATAGATGTTACCTTATTAACCGATGGCAGTATTAAAGTTCAGGATGATGGACGCGGTATGCCCATTGATATGCACCCTGAACAAAACATGCCCGGTGTCGAGCTTATTTTGACGCAACTGCATGCCGGCGGAAAATTTTCTAATAAAAATTACCAATTTTCAGGCGGCCTCCACGGTGTAGGGGTATCGGTGGTGAATGCCCTATCCAAGCAACTTGATATTGAAATAAAGCGTAACGGTCATATTTACCATATGCAATTTGCAGATGGGCATAAAAAAACTGAACTTAAAGAAATCGGCAAAGTCACTAAAAAAAATACCGGTACCATGGTGCATTTTTTACCTGACCCGCATTATTTTGATTCAGCAACTGTCTCTATTTTAAAACTTAAACATGTCCTCCGCGCCAAAGCGGTGCTGTGTCCTAATTTAAAAATCAGCTTAACCGTCGAACAAAGCTCCGAATCTTGGCAGTGGCATTATGAAAATGGCTTAGAAGAATATCTGTTAGACCGTATTGGAGCCATTGATTTTTATCCCGCCGAGCCTTTTATGGGCAAAATGCAAAATAAGCAAGCCGGTGCAGAATGGGCGATTATTTGGACGAGCGAAAACTTAGCTGAAAATGTCACTGAAAGTTATGTCAATCTAGTGCCAACCGCTCAAGGCGGGACGCATGTAAATGGTTTACGTTCGGGTTTAACCGAGGCCATGCGTGAATTTTGTGATATTCGTAATTTACTACCTCGTGGCGTTAAAATAACCCCTGAAGATGTTTGGGAACTTTGTCATTACGTGCTATCCATTAAACATGAAGACCCACAATTCTCCGGACAAACCAAAGAACGCTTAAGTTCGCGGGAATGTGCACCGTTTGTTTCCGGCATCGCTAAAGATAGTTTTAGCTTATGGCTCAATCAGCACCCTGATGCCGGTGAAAAAATTGCCGAACTGATTATCTTAAGCGCTCAAAAACGCTTAAAAGCCAATAAAAAAGCCGTGCGTAAAAAAATATCGGCAGGCCCACAATTACCTGGAAAATTAGCGGATTGTGCCAGCCAAGATATTTCACAAAGTGAATTATTTTTAGTGGAAGGTGATTCAGCGGGTGGTTCTGCAAAACAAGCCCGTGACCGTGAATTTCAAGCGATTATGCCATTACGGGGGAAAATCTTAAATACTTGGGAAGTCGATTCAAGTCAAATCATGGCATCACAGGAAGTGCATGATATTGCGGTTGCACTCGGCATTGAACCTGATAGCGATGATTTAACAGGCTTACGCTACGGTAAAATCTGTATTCTTGCGGATGCCGATTCTGACGGCTTACATATTGCCACCTTAATCTGTGCGTTATTTTTTAAACATTTTCATGCCTTAGTTAAAGCCGGTCATGTGTTTGTTGCTATGCCACCGCTGTATCGTGTCGATGTCGGTAAACATATTTTTTATGCCTTAGATGAACACGAGCGGCAAACTATTTTAGAGCGTATTACTGCCGATAAACTGAAAGGTAAGGTTAATATTCAACGCTTTAAAGGTTTGGGCGAAATGAATCCTAGCCAATTACGTATCACCACTATGGAGCCTGATACACGCCGTTTAGTGCAATTAACCATCGCAGAAGATGATAAAACCGAGGAAAAAATGGATTTATTACTCGCTAAAAAACGGGCTCAAGACCGAAAAATGTGGCTAGAAGATAAAGGCAATCTCGCGAATATTTAACATATACCCAGTCCACTTAGAAATACATAGGATCTCGGGGCGTAGGCTTTAGCTTACTATTTTAAAAAGTAGACTAAAGTCTACGCCCCAAATAAATCAGAGCAAGCTATTGACTTACTTGCTCCTAATTATTGATAATCGCCTGATTATTACCCGCTAAATACATTCTATCTCGACCATTACCTTTTGCTGAATATAAGGCATCATCGGCTAAATTAACCACGTTATCCATGGTATCTCTATCGTTGCTAGATAAAGACTCAGTAGAAGAACCGCCAATACTGACCGTCACCTGAATATCTTTTTCTATTTTTAACATCTTAATATTCCGCATAATGCGTTTACCCGCATCAATCAATCCGGATTCCGTTATATTAGGTAATAAAATAATAAATTCTTCACCGCCATAACGAAAACAAAAATCAACATTACGTATTTGTTCATTCATGGTTTTTGCCACAGCAACTAATACCGCATCACCGATACTGTGTCCCCATGTATCATTCACTTTCTTAAAGTAATCAATATCAACCATCAATACGCCGAGCATGGTGCCATAACGCTTGCTATTAAACATTTCACGCTCTGCAATAGTATTGAAATAGCGACGATTATACAACGATGTCAATTCATCTCTAATCGCCATGTCCTCTAAGGATTTCTGTAAATTAATTTCTTTACTCAAATCCTTAAAACATAACACCCCACCTTGAGTAACATCTTCACGCTCTAACGGTGCTCCAAAATAATGATAGTATTTCTCATCATCCAAGGCGATAATCCCATCGACAGTAGACACAGTTAATGGCTCCATAATATAACGTGATAATGCCCTAATATCTTCTTTATCATGATCAATAACAGGCAATAAATCGTCAGTAAAAACATCTTGTATTAATTTACCGACAACCCCATCAGTATCAATAATATTACCCCATAAATTCGTCATATTTGAATTGATTGCGGTGACTCGATTCTCTTCATCATACACAATCACCCCATCAGAAATGGCTTCAAAGACCGATTCAAATAAGGTATGTTGCTTAAAAATCTGCTGATGTTGCTGTTTTAATAATAAATGATTTTTAATCCGTATTTTCACTAATTCAGGTGAAATCGGTTTAGTAATATAATCAACTGCCCCCAACTTAAAACCTTTTAATTCAGATGAACTATCATCTAAAGAGGTCACAAAAATAACCGGTATATTGATATATTTATTATTATTTTTTATCTTTTTAATTAGCTGATAACCATCCATATTCGGCATCATCACATCTAATAAAATTAAATCAGGGGTATTCTCTTCTAAAAATAATAACGCATCCTTGCCAGATGTTGACGCACGAATATCATAATCATCTTCTAATGCACTGCCTAAAAAATTGATATTAATAGGGCTATCATCAACAATAAAAATTTGAGCTTTATTTTCTAACATTATTATTACTCTTTAAATTTATTTATTTCGTCTAACCATAAACAAACACACTGATGAGCTTGTTTAAAATCAAATTGTTCTAATGCCGTTTTTAACGCCTGCTGTCGTTCAAAATAAAGACTGTCACTGCCTATATTCAAATCTTCAAGCATTTGAATACATTGAAAATTTTGTTTTAATGTTTCCGCAAGCAATTGTTGTAAACTATCTCGCAACTGAGCGTTATCAACGCTGTTTTTAGGGTTTACATTAGACGGCTCAAGCTCTACCGGTAAATACTTTAATGAAAACATCACCTCTTCTAAATTTACCAAACAATGTGTTAATGAATCATAACTTAACGGTTTATGCTCTAAATCATTTAATATCGTCACACAACTATTTGATAAATCGGTTATGGCAAGATTTGCTGCAACCCCTTTTATTTCATGCACTAAAGCCTGAATTTTTAACCATTCTTTATCTAAAAAATAGCGTAATAACTCTTGTCCTGATAAATAATACTGCTTGTAAAATACTTTTAACAAACCGTAATAACGCGTTTTATTATTGCCTAAACGCTGCAAACCCACCTGAATATCGACACCTTTTAAATCAGGAAAGTCTATATTATCAGCCAATATAACAATCTCTTTTTCAGTTTCATCAATTTTGGATGCCTTTAAATACTGAGCCAATAATAATTCTAAGGTATTTAAATTGATAGGCTTAATCAACACATCATTCATACCTAATAATAAACAGCGTTGTTTATCTTCTTCCGTTGCAAAGGCAGTCATACCAATAATAGGCACTTGGTTTTCCAATTCCAGCCGAATAATTTTAGTGGCTTGTAAACCATCCATAACCGGCATTTGAACGTCCATTAATACCAAATCAACCGGCTGCTGTCTCACAATATCAACCGCCAACTGACCATTAGCCGCTTCTAAAATAATATCAATACGCCCTTCTAAAATAGATAAAATTAACTCACGATTAATTTTTACATCATCAACTAATAAAATAGTTTGCTGCTTATTTAAAATAGAGGTGATTTTTTTAGTTGGATTTAATAAAGCTGCATGCTGTACTTGTTGTTGCTCAGATTGAAAAATTGCCTGCAGATTTTCCTGACTTAATATTGGCTGATTAATCACCAACGCATCATAATTTTGCTGTTTAGAGGCCGGTCGATAAGCATCACATTTCAATATAATCAATTTTATTGCATAATGTTCAATAAAATCCAATAACCCTGCCTCAACACACGCGGTATATAAGGATTCATCACTAATAATTAACGTCGTATAACCCGCAAAAGGCTCAGTCATTAAATACTGTTCGATTAAATCTGCCACCGAATGACACACCTCGGCTTTCACTTCAAACGCCATCACTAATTGCTTTAAATAATCGGCGTAAGCCTCGAAAGGCTCTAAAATCAGCACAGATTCATGATGCTCTGCTATTAAGTCTAAATTAGCACTAACATCCTGATGCGACTCAATAGACTGGAAATTTAACGTAAATTTAAAATGACTCCCCCGATTTAAAAAACTAACTACCGTTAATTCTCCGCCCATGGTATGAATTAATTTATCACAAATACTTAAGCCTAAGCCTGCTCCACCAAATTCACGGGTAATAGAGGTATCAACCTGACTAAACGGGTCAAACAAATTCACTTGTTTATCCAGACTAATGCCCATGCCGGTATCATAAACACTAAATTCTATTTTGCATTCACCCTCTATAGAGGCTAATAATTTAATCACCAAGCGGACTGAACCCTTCTCAGTGAACTTAACCGCATTAATTAATAAATTTAATAATACTTGTTTAAGCCGTAAACTATCGCCCGTTAATAATTCATTAATTTCAGGGTCTAATTCAAATAGTATGCGTAAATCCTTATTATCTGCCTTGGCAATAATAATCTGATAAATTTTAGTTAATTCTATGGCTAAAATAAAAGGCTCATTTTGCAGAGTAATTTTATTCGCTTCTATACGAGAAAAATCCAGCATATCATTCATCATTTCCATTAATAAATTCGCTGAATCAATGACATATGATAATTGTTTCTTTTGCTGCGCTGAATCCACATCATTTTGCAATACCTTTGAAAAACCTAAAATAGCATTCATCGGTGTGCGTACTTCATGGCTCATATTCGCTAAAAAGACTGACTTTGCCTCAGACGCTGACTCGGCTTTTTTGGTCGCTAACTCTAATTCCTTGGTACGCGTAAACACTTCATCGGTTAAATGACTATTGTGTAACATTAATGATTGTTGTGCGGCATCACGCTCACGGTTAGCAATATTCATATTGGCTAGCAAATGATTTAACGTCGCCGATAAATGATTAATCTCATCAAAACTCTGCGTTGTATAAAAAGAATCATAAGCTTCTTCATCGGATACCTGTCGCATAAATTGCATTAACTGCAAAATCGGCCGACTTAAGCGTTCACTAAAAATAAATGAAAACCATAATGCAATCAAAAAACAAATAATAAACACTGCAACAATAATTAAAGCTGCAAATTTTAATTGTTGATAAAATTCAGTAAAGCCCGCAAATAACACCACACTCCCGATTTTTTTATTATTCGCAATAATAGGCACTGCTTGAGCGATAAAAGATGCCGCTTCCCAAGCATTTTCTCCCTTTTGCTGTAATTCTTCAAAATTGACAATAACAGGCTCTAAATCACTCTCAAACTTTTGATACTGAGCTAAAATATGCGGCTGTTTATCAAAACTGATAATCATTGCTTGCTCAATAGTCTGATCATATTGCAAGCTATTCAATACCCGCTGTGCTTCTACCTTATCATCAAACAATAATACCGCCTGACTATTTGCACCGAGTATTTGGCTTTGTATATCTAAATCTTGATAAAGTTCCTGTTTAAATGACTGATATTGATAGGTTGAAAATAAGAGACTGGAAAACAGTAATATTAAACTACTGGTAATTAAAACGATTGAAAAAATATTACGCTTAATAGAGCCTGTATTAATCTGCATTAGATGGCTCCTGAGATAAGGTCATTAATTGAGCTCGAATATCTAAACCCGATTTTTTGACTGTCTGCCTATTAATAAAAAATTTAATTTTATGATTTTGTTCATATAAATAAATCATGCCATGCTGCTGATAAAAACTAACAGATTCACCAAAGGTTAGAATATCCAGAAACTCCGTTTTAATTAAAAAATCCTGCACATTATTAATATTTTGGGGTAAATAAAGTAATCGGCAAGCCTTTAAATCATCGTCTTTTGAAACTAACACCACCTTAATCAGCTGATTTTTTAAATACTGTCCCGCTAAATTTTTTTGGATAAAATCAGCTCTGTCTTTATCGTCAGCCACACACATAACAAAGTGTTCTGTTATTGGTTGCTGCCATTCAACAAACAAAGAGAAGCGAAATAAATACGCCGTTTTCAAGGTCATTACCCGCTCATTTTCCAATGCATTACCCACAAACGGAAACAAACACCCGCTTATGAGCAATAAGCAAAATAGCCTTTTAACGAATAGCCTCTTTATCGGTTGCATGTCATATCCTTATATTCAGCAGCATCTATATCCTTTCAATCTCTCACTTATTGCTGGCGAGCTTTTTTAATGGCCAAACGCACTGTATCGGGAGCTGTGCCACCAATATGTTGGCGTGCATTGACTGAGCCTTCCAAGGATAAAATATCAAACACATCATCCGTAATCATTTCCGAAAACGCCTGTAATTCAGCCAACGATAATTCCGACAAATCACGTTTACTTTCCAAGCCCAAACGCACCGCCAAACCGACTACTTCATGGGCATCACGAAATGCCATACCTTTACGCACTAAATAATCGGCTAAATCCGTCGCCGTTGCAAAGCCTTGTTTGGCGGCTTTATACATATTTTCTCGCTTGGCTTCAATATGTGGCACCATTTCAGCAAACGCACGCAAACAATCTTTTAACGTATCCGCGGTATCAAATAACGGTTCTTTATCTTCTTGATTATCTTTATTATAAGCTAATGGCTGACTTTTCATTAACATCAGTAATGACACTAAATGCCCTGTGACACGCCCTGATTTACCACGGACTAATTCAGGCACATCAGGATTTTTTTTCTGTGGCATAATCGATGAGCCGGTACAGAACGCATCGGGTAATTCAATAAACGCAAACTGAGCACTCGCCCATAATACTAATTCTTCAGAAAAGCGTGATAAATGCATCATAATAATGCTGGCAGTTGCCGTAAATTCAATCGCAAAATCACGATCACTCACTGAATCTAAAGAATTATTACTCGGGCGTGTAAAACCTAATAATTCAGCGGTTAAATGACGGTCAATGGGATAACTGGTACCTGCTAAAGCCGCAGCACCTAATGGCATAACATTGATACGCTTCACACAATCTTCTAAACGCTCTTTATCACGCACTAACATTTCAAACCATGCCATTAAATGATGCCCAAAAGTCACCGGTTGAGCCACTTGTAAATGGGTAAAACCTGGCATAATGGTATCGGCTTCTGATTCGGCTAGATTTAACAATGCGGCTTGTAATTGGTTTAACCAACTAATAATGGTCTGAATTTCAGCACGCAAATATAAACGAATATCAGTGGCAACTTGGTCATTCCGTGAACGTCCGGTGTGTAATTTTTTACCCGCCACCCCAATTAATGCGGTTAAACGGGCTTCAATATTCATATGCACATCTTCTTGCTGCACCGACCATTGAAATTCACCGTTTTCGATTTCAGTTTTAATGGTTTCCAAACCAGTAAAGATACTATCCCGCTCAAGCTCCGTTAAAATGCCAATTTTACATAACATCGTTGCATGGGCAATTGAACCTTGAATATCTTGCAATGCCATACGTTGGTCAAAATCAACTGATGCGGTAAAGACTTCGACAAAGGCATCGGTTTGTTGAGCAAAACGGGCGCTGGATAATTTATCTTTATTAGCTGTGGTCATAAAAATGTGAGACTGAAATTAAATGACAAATTATAACAGGTGCAATCAATGAAACGCTTAAAAACCTCAACTGAAAATAAGGATTTTAAATAATTGATAAACGTGCTTTATGCTTTAGATAAAGGCAATTCAAACCAAAAAGTACTGCCTTGATGTTCAATACTCTCAAAACCCATCGTGCCTGACATCATTTCCACCAATTCTTTAGTGACAACAAGACCAATACCCGTGCCTTCAATCGCTGAATTTTCCTGACCTAAACGATTAAAAGCCTTAAATACTTTCTGTTTATTTTTCTCTGTAATACCGATACCGGTATCAATCACATTGACTCTTACCATTCCATTTTTCTCTTCACAGTTAATGATAACCCTGCCATGTTGTTGATTATATTTTATGGCATTACTCACAAGGTTAATAATCACCTGCTTTAACTTGGTTTGATCCGCGTCAATCATAATTCCCTTATTAGGAAAATGTTTAAACGTAATATTTTCTTTATTGGCTGCCGGTGATAACAATGATAACACTTCGGTTATTATTCCATCTAAAACAATAGCTTCAATAGATAATTCTATTTTTCCCGCTTCAATAGATGCCAGCTCTAACACCCCATTAATCAATGTTAGTAAATGCTTGCCACTTAACATAATATAATCAATGCTTTCTCTTTGCTCTTCTGTCAATGGATTATCAACATCACTTTCTAATAATTGACTAAAGCCTAAAATAGCATTTAAAGGCGTTCTTAACTCGTGACTCATGGAAGATAAAAATTTAGATTTCGCAATATTAGCTTTTTCCGCCTCGTCTTTAGCCTGTTTAAGGTTTAGTTTTTGCTGATTAATATCGGTAATATCTTCAATACTTGACCAAATATAAGAGAATCCTTCTTTCTCTATCAAACACCCTTGTAAACGAATAGGAATACGCGAACCATCTTGATGAATATACTCTTTTTCATAAGGACCATAATGCCCCGTATCTTTAAGTGCTTGTAATTGAAGCTGCTCATCAGCAGCATATATTTCAGGTGTTAATTCCCAATATGAAAGTGCTTTAACTTCATCAACACTATAACCCACTATCTTTGCAAGAGCTGGATTTAAATAGCTAAATACCCCATCCATGCTATTAATAGATAAACCAATATCAAGTCCATCAAATAATGATTTATGATATTGCTCACTCACCAACGTTACTTCAAGTGCTTGTTGCAGTTCAGCAGTGCGTTCTATCACTTTACCTTCCAATTCTTCTTGCTGTGTAAGCAATTCATTTTCTGCTAATAATCGACTTTCAACCGATAAAATAATCCACCATGAAACAATAAAAATAAAAACCGTGATAATCGTAAATAAAACATAAATCGCTAAATACATATTTTCATTCATGGCAACACGAATTTCAGCAAAAACTAGCCAAAACGTAAAACCAAGAATAATGACAGCTGAACTTGAAAGCAAAATAAAATAATACAGTCGTTGAGCCGTTTTAGACGATATAGTTTGCTTAAATAAAGCCCGAATCAAAGCGGTGCCTATTTGTTGTAAACCGTTATCAACTTTAGGCTTACAACTATCACGACAATTGGTTTCTAAGGTGCAACATAAAGAACAGATTGCTACCTCATGAAAAGGACAATGTGCCATATCATTCTCAACATAGTCATGCTCACAAATACCACAGTTAATTAAATCATCGGTTTGCGAAAAATGCGTATTCTCTCGGGCAATATAATATTTGCCTTTGGTGATAAATGCGATTAAAGGCGATAAAATCAAACTAATAACAATGGCAATCAACCATGAATACGCTTTAGGATAACTGCCAAATAAACCTGTAAACGCTAAAATCGACACAATAGACGCAACAATCATACTCACAAAACCAACCGGATTGAAATCGTATAAATGTGCCCGTTTAAATTCCACAATACTGGGGCTTAATTTTAAGGGTTTATTAATAGCTAAATCTGCAAAGACGGTAAAAATCCAAGCAATCGCTACATTTGAATATAAACCCAATACTTTATTTAAGCCTGCAAAAACGCCCATTTCCATCAATAATAAAGCAATTACAATATTAAACACCAACCAGACGACTCGCCCCGGATGATTATAAGTGGCTCGGGAAAAGAAATTAGACCACGCTAAAGAGCCTGCATAAGCATTCGTTACATTGATTTTAACTTGTGAAATGATGACAAAGATAGTGGTGACAAATAAGGCTAATTGAGGTTGATCAAAAACATATTGATAAGCGGCTAAATACATATGCACCGGCTCTTTGGCATGTTCAAAACCTAAGCCCGTCAACACCACTAATAACGCTAAAAAAACACCAATAAATTGCTTAAAACAGCCTAAAATAATCCAGCCTGGCCCTGCTGCTAAGACAGAAGACCACCAAGCTAAGCGATTATTTTTAGTTTTATCAGGCATAAAACGCAAATAATCAACTTGCTCGCCTATTTGAGCAATCAAAGATAATGAAATCCCTACGGCTATACCAAAATAATAAAAATCAAAATCATTACTCTGGTTTTCAGTGCCTTGGTAAGCAGGAAGAAGTTCTATTATTTCGGGTTTTTCAAGCAAGACAAAATACAGTGGCAATAACATTAACACCAGCCAAAAAGGCTGCGTCCAATTATGTAAGCGATTGATAGCCGTCACCCCATAAAAGACAATGGGAATAATGATAATTGAACACAATAAATACCCCCATTGTAAGGGTAGCCCAAAATACAATTCGAGAGCCTGAGCCATAATAGCGGCTTCTAATGCAAAGAATATAAAACAAAAAGACGCGTAAATGAGCGAGGTAATCGTTGAGCCCACATAACCGAAGCCAGCACTTCGCGTTAGTAAGTCAATATCAATATTATAACGAGCGGCATAATATGAAATAGGAAACGCAGCAATAAAAATTAAAACGGAAGCGAGAATAATCGCCCAAAAGGCGTTGCTGAAGCCATAACTTAATAATAAAACTGCACCAATTGCTTCAAGGGCAAGAATTGACATCCTCCCCTCCCTAAAGGAAGGGGATTCCTAATATTGCTACTAGATATTTCCTAATTCAACGAGAACAACTAATGCAGACTGGCTACACAAGATTTACATTCTCTCCAAAGGCTAACCCCGCAAGCCCTGCGGTTTTGATATTTTTAGCGGCATTAATGTCGCGATCATGTGTTGCTTTGCATTCAGGACAAACCCATTCACGCACGCTTAAACTCAACCGTGGCAAAGTGATGTGGCAGGGCTTTTGCGGCTTTTTGCAAAAGGCGTGACGCTTTAAATGGTCAGCTGTATTTTTTGGTTATGCTTTTTATTCTAATATATGCGAATTTCAACATTTTTCCCCAAAGCATTAGCAACCTTTTCAATAGTTGAAAGCTTCACATCTTCGGCATGATTTTCTATTCTTGAAATTGCTGACTTTTTTGTACTTAAACGGGAAGCTAATTCTTCCTGAGTTACCCCCGCGCTTTCTCTTGCTTCTTTCAGCAGTACTCCAATCTTAAAGGCTTGATAACCTTTATCAAAATTTAATGAAAAAACTTCATCTTGTTCTTTTCGTTTTGAGATATATTTTTTTAAATCACTCATAATCTATTCCTCGCCTGATAATCCTGCTTTCTTTGTTCTGAGAGAAGAATTTCAGACTTAGGTGTTTTTTGTGTTTTCTTTTGAAATCCATTTGTTAACACAATAAAGTTCCCCTTCTCGAAAAAGCCTAAAAACCTAAAAATATTACTTCCAATTTGAACTCGAATTTCCCATATATCATCGATATTTGTTAATTTTTTTAAATATGTTGTCGGGACTTTATCTAACTCCTCAACTACTTGCATGACCCATGCTACTTTTTGGGCTTGTTTAGCATTCAAGCTATTTAAAAAATTCTCAACTGGGCATTTACCAGATTCAGTCTTGTAAAATAATATTTCTCTCATTGAAGAGATGTTAACTTACAAGTGAACTATTATGCAAGGTGATATTTTTTAAAGCATAACATTGTAATCAGTTGCACATTAAAGCACCGTGGAGCGAAGCGGAACGGTGTCCAAAGGGTCAACTGCATTTGCTGGTTAGGTTGTGGAACAGAAATTCAGACATAAAAAAGCCCCGAATAAATCGAGGCTTTTTGTTAGTTCTTAGAAGGTTGAAATTAAGTCTTTTTCTTTTTTCTTAAAAATCCAAAACCTGCTAAACCAAGACCAAGTAATGCTAGAGATGTAGGTTCTGGTACTGATGTTTCTTTTACAAGCATTGAACCCCAGCCACTTCCCCAGTGTTGTTCATTATATCCAGACATAAACACAGGGCTTACAACATCCCAACCGTAATTTTGATAATAATACCCTTCATAGATAACTCCATTTGAATCTCGATTACCATGGACAAAACCACCACAATTCAAGGCAACTCCACATTCACCATCTTCACCAAATATGAATGAGGTTCTTAAATAAGTACCATAATCTTCGATCAATCCAAACTCTGCAAAAAATTCTGCTGAGTCTTGCCCCATTGCACTTTCCCAGCCACTTGGATTAATCAGTGAAGATACTCCACTATATGAATTTAACAATAATTTTTTATCAGCTGTCTATACAACCACCAAACATTGTAAAAAATTGTAAAA
>CAJVYO010000005.1 GCA_913009515.1 uncultured Methylococcaceae bacterium | reverse complement strand
ACCATTACATTAATGCTATCACCTAACCGATAATTGATGCCGGTGCGTTCACCTTTAAGCTGATGACTAGTAGGGTCAAATTTGAAGAAATCTTGCCCTAACGCAGTGACATGAATCAGGCCTTCAATATATAAATCTTTTAATTCGACAAATAAACCAAAGCCAGTGACCGCTGAAATAACCCCTTCAAAACCTTCGCCCAGTTTATCTTGCATATATTCACATTTTAACCAGCTCACCACATCACGTGTGGCTTCATCAGCACGACGTTCATTACTCGAACAATGTTCGCCTAAGGTCGCAATTTCTAAAAAGCCACAAAAGAAACTTTCCGGTGACTTGTCCGCTAAACAATGACGAATGGCACGATGCACCATTAAATCAGGGTAGCGGCGAATTGGTGAAGTGAAATGGGTATAAGCATCGAGTGCAAGCCCAAAATGTCCTTTAGTTTCAGGACTATAAACCGCCTGTGACATAGAGCGTAATAACACCGTTTGAATTAAATGGGCATCCGCACGCCCTTTTATGGATTGTGTTAATTTCATATAGTCGGTCGGTGTCGGCTTATCTTCACCGCCTATATGTAAGCCTAACTCGCCTAAAAAGGTTTTTAAATTTTTAATCTTTTGCTCTGAAGGCCCTTCATGAATACGCAATAAACGCGGCATTTTTTTACGATTCAAATAACGAGCCGCCGCACTATTCGCGGCAATCATAAATTCTTCAATTAATTTATGTGCATCGTTACGTTCGACAGGGACAATTTTTTCAATCTTACGGTTTTCACCAAAAATAATTTGTGTTTCTTGGGTTTCAAAATCCATTGCCCCCCGTACTTCACGTTGTCCACGCATTGCTTGATATAAGGCATACATTTCTTCTAAATGCGGTAAGACGGCCTTATATTCCTCTTTTAAAATCGTATCGTTACCTTCTAGCATCGCCGACACTTTGTTGTAGGTCAAACGAGCATGTGAACGCATCACTGCATCAAAAAACTTAGAGCGTATCACTTTACCCGATTCATTAATAATCATCTCACAGACCATGGTTAAACGGTCTTCATGCGGATTAATTGAACACAGCCCATTGGATAACACTTCAGGCAGCATCGGAATCACTTGCTCAGGAAAATAAACCGAGGTACTACGATTTCGAGCTTCAATATCTAAGGCACTATTCGGTTGCACATAATGTGAAACATCTGCAATAGCGACTAATAATTTCCAGCCTTTGCTCGTTTTTGAACAAAAGACCGCATCATCAAAATCACGGGCATCTTCGCCATCAATTGTCACTAATGGCGTACTGCGTAAATCAACGCGATCTTGTTTCGCATCTTCGTCTACTTCGGCTGATAAGGGTTTAATTTGTTGCAATACTTCGTCTGGCCAAATGCTCGGCAAGTCATGGGTACGAATCGCGACATCAATTTCCATACCGGGTGCCATATGCTCGCCCAGTATTTCGGCAATTTTACCAATTGGCTGACTACGAATCGTGGGCTGTTCAGTAATCGTTGCGACCACCATATCCCCTGTTTTCGCGTGATTTCTTGCACCAGAAGGAATTAATATATTTTGGGTAATTTTTTGATTATCTGGCTGTACAAATTGTACGCCACTTTCTTTCATAAAACGTCCAACCACTTGATGATTGGTATGTTCTAACACTTTAATAATTTTTGCTTCACGGCGACCTTTACGGTCAAAACCAACCACTCTTACTAAAGCTCGGTCATTATGCAACACACGATTCATTTCACGGGGTGATAAAAATAAATCATCACCGGTTTCATCAGGACTTAAAAAACCAAAACCATCAGGATAACTAATAATACGCCCTGCTATTAAATCTTGATGATCAATCAAGCAATATTGCTGCTGGCGATTAAACATTAATTGTCCATCACGCTCCATTGCTCGTAAGCGTCTACGTAACGCTTCAAAATGCTCATCACCCTGTAATGAAAACGCATCAACAATATCCTTGCGTCGCATGGGGCGCTTATTTTCTTCAATCAGCTGTAAAATTAATTCCCGACTTGGAATAGGATTTTCATATTTTTCAGATTCTCGTTGTGCATAAGGATCTTTAATATCACTAAAATTGATGTCAGTTTTTGAAGGTTTAGTCATTGATTTAAGGTTCTGTCTTTAAAAAATTGAGTCAAGTTAAAACCTTGCGGCATACTGACAGTGAAGAAACAACGAAGAAAATAAAGTGAAGAAAGTGAATTTTTTGAGCAAGCGGAATACGCTATGTTTTGGCATTCCCACGCGGTTGCGTGGGAATATAAACTGATGATTTCAGTGGCTTAACACTAAAATTTTAGCTTAATAAAGCAACTAGAGAATCAAAGCTATTATTTGATTTTTGCTTCTTTGTACATAACGTGTTTACGTACAACTGGGTCAAATTTTTTGATTTCCATTTTTTCAGGCATAGTCCGTTTATTTTTATCAGTAGTATAAAAATGTCCCGTTCCCGCTGATGAAACTAATTTAATTTTATCGCGCATGGTTTAGTCCTCTTTAGAATTTTTCGCCGCGTTTACGCATATCTGCTAATACAACATCAATGCCTTTTTTATCAATGATACGCATACCTTTTGCAGATAGTCTTAAACGTACCCAACGGTTTTCGCTTTCTACCCAAAATTTATGGTGATGTAAGTTAGGATTAAAACGACGTTTCGTTCTATTCTTCGCATGTGAAACATTATTTCCAGTAATAGGGCGTTTTCCCGTTACTTGACAAATTTTAGACATGATATTCCTCTAGTCTGCCTATATTCAAAGTTAGCCGAACTTTATAACAAATTTTGTAAAAAAGGTAAACAATAATTTTTAATTAATGCCGTGATTTAACACCGCTTTAGCCAATACAATAAGAAATCATTATCCTTGATGATGTTAATCATGCAATAGATACGTTAGAATAGTGAATCAAACTATGCGCCCGTAGCTCAGCTGGATAGAGTGTCGCCCTCCGAAGGCGAATGTCGGATGTTCGAATCATCTCGGGCGCACCATAAATTCACACGCTATAAACCTTGTTCTAAACGTCAATCGCGGAGCAGACTATGTCAGCTATTACAGAATTTATAAAACAACTCCCTAAAGCTGAATTACACATCCATATTGAAGGCTCTCTTGAACCTGAATTAATGTTTCAGTTAAGTAAAAAAAATAAAATCGATATTCCTTTCAAATCAGTCGATGACGTTCAAGCCGCTTATCAATTTCATAATCTTCAAGACTTTTTAAATATCTATTACGCTGGTGCATCAGTGCTGATAACCGAGCAAGATTTTTATGATCTCACGTGGCATTATCTTAAAAAATGCCATGAAGATAATGTTCTGCATACTGAAATTTTTTATGACCCGCAAACACACACCCATCGAGGCATTCATTTTGATGTGGCGATTAATGGCATTCATCATGCACTCAGCGATGCTAAAAAAATACTCGGTATTTCTTCAAACTTAATTATGTGTTTTTTAAGACATTTAGATGAAGCCGATGCCTTTAAAACCTTGCAACAAGCGGAAGGACATTTAGATAAAATCATTGCGGTCGGCTTAGATTCATCAGAAATTGGGCACCCTCCTGCTAAATTTGCAGCGGTCTTTAAAAAAGCACGCGATATGGGATTACTAACGGTTGCTCATGCAGGTGAAGAAGGTTCACCGGCTTATATATGGCAAGCCTTAGATATTTTGAAAGTTTCTCGTATTGATCATGGCGTACGAGCGATAGAAGATGAAGCACTGATGACCCGCTTAATTAACGAACAAATACCGCTGACCATTTGTCCACTTTCCAATGTTAAATTGCATGTTTTTGACGCCTTAGCTGAACATAATTATCAAAAAATGCTCAACAGGGGCATTATCACCACCATTAATAGTGATGACCCCGCTTATTTTGGCGGTTATCTTAATCAAAATTATATTGATATTGCCACCGCCTTAAATCTTACTAAAAAAGAACTCGTTATCAGTGCTAAAAATTCCTTTAATGCCAGTTTTATCAGTCCCCAGCAAAAAAAGCATTATTGCGACCGCGTAGACTCAAGTATTATTTAGTTAAAAATTGGGGCGAAGGCTAAATTTGCCCCATTAACTTAATTGGGCTTCCCGTCTAAGCCGGGACACCAAATATTTCAATAGGTTACAAAAACAGCCTTATATAGCTTTAAATCTGTATTTTATAGGAAAAGGTAGTTATGTGATATTCAGTTTTGTCCCGGCTTAGACGGGAAGCCCTAATCACTCAAAAAGCGCAAAGCTTGCAGGTCTGATATTTGTTTTACCCTGAAATTTAAAATAGATACCAATTTACGCTATGCTGGCGTAAGCTCACCTCTAAAGGTTTTTTTCACGATCTGATGTCGACGCACTATTTAAGGCAACACACATAATTTTATGTCTATAAAAGTGCTGACACATCAGATATTTTACAAAATAATTATTAAAAATCTTCTAGTAGTTCTTCGTAGATTGCATCCAATTCACGGCGGGCAATTTCCGCCTTAGCCGCCTTATTAACTGCTACAAGATGCAGATATTTATCAAATTTATCTTCCGCCTCAGGATCCATTTCAGCAGCCCAAATACCTCTGTCTGACATTTTTCCGTCTACTTTGGTATAAGGTCCTTTGTTTTCTTCACTCATATTATTATCCTTAAAATTATTTTTAAATGTTGCTGTTGCTTCTAAATCATGCATATTCAGCAATTTCTTTACGATAATAGGCACTTGATCTGTAGCGACACCTTGATAAAAAGTAACGCCATCAGGAATATGATTCATTTCAGGTGAAATAAGGAAAATAGGTTTGCCTCCCCGTAGGTAATACAGTAAATCTGCTGCTGGATAAACTTCTAAAGAGGTACCAATGATAATTAAACAATCGGCTTGTTCAATCAGTTTTTTTGCATTGTTAATTTCGGGAACTGCCTCACCAAACCAAACAATATGCGGGCGTAACTGGCTTCCTTCCTCACATTTATCACCGATATGTATATCTTTTTGATCCAGTTCATAAAGCAAATGTTGATTTACCGTGCTACGTGATTTTTTAATGTCACCGTGTAAATGTAAGATATTTTTTGAGCCTGCTCTTTCGTGTAAATCATCAACATTTTGAGTCACGATATTAACAATAAAATCAGATTCTAATTCAGTTAAAGCATAATGCGCCTTATTAGGTTCGGCCTCTCTCACTTGCTGGCGGCGCAGATTATAAAAATGCAGCACCTTTGCTTTATCTTTTTCCCAAGCATCAGGGGTCGCAACCTCTTTTACTGGAAATTCATCCCACAACCCACCTTTATCTCTAAAAGTGTGTAAGCCACTTTCTGCACTGATGCCTGCCCCCGTTAAAACTACGATACGTTTTTTTTCGTTTTTCATAAAATTATTTTCTCAGATTATTTAATGGATTATATTAAAAGTTATCAACGTTTTTAAAGTTTATATTTCCGCTATAAATTTTTAGTATCGTAGTTTACAGGGAAATTATAAAAAACTTATCAGTCTTTAAATTACAGCCCTACTTCAATTCTCGATGCAGACTTACCTGATAATAGATATATTTCCAAATTAATTTCACTATTTATTTCAGCTAAAATATTTTTCCATTCATTATAAGCATTAAAATCCCAATCTGCTGTTATAAAAATAAGGTTCTTCGTTATACCCCTACATGCTTGAACATGCTGTATTAATGTCTCTATTCCCTTTCTACAATCAATATGACGATTGTGCATATCATGAATACTACCAGTATTTTTTACAAAAGGTGAACGCTTCAAAGAAATAATATAAGCTAACTCACAGCACCCAGTTTTTTTTATACTAGGATAGTAATTTACCTGAACTCCCTCGCCTTCGATTCCTTCAAAAATGGAATTAAATATCTCTGGTAACTCTCTAGTATCTATACCTCCAGTATCTAATCTACTTTGTATTTCTCTAATTAATATGCTAGCACTCTCGGATATATTATTCATAAAAAACCTATGATTTATTAAATTAAACGTACAATTTTAAAAATATTTTTACTAAACTATAAATATATAATCTCCCACCCAATCTCTATAATAATTCAATAACATGTGATTTAACTGATTTAGCAAGAGAATCTAATTCATAGCCCCCCTCAAGGATTGATACTATTTTTCCTTCACAGTATTTATTCGCAATAGCAACAAGCTCTCTGGTAATCCATGCATAATCATCATATTGTAATTTTATTGACCCTAAATAATCATCTTCATGCGCATCAAACCCCGCAGAAATTAGAATTATTTCTGGATTAAATGCCTCTAATCTAGGGAATATTTTTTCAATATAGATTTTTCTAAATTCATTAGAATCAGTACCCGCCTGCATCGGAACATTTAAAATATTTTGATATTTTCCTGTTTCATTTATGCCGCCACTATAAGGATAAATACCTTTTTCATGGGTTGAAGAAAAAAATACTTTAGGGTTATCATAAAAAGCATCTTGAGTTCCATTTCCATGATGAACATCAAAGTCGATAATCGCAACTCTTTGTAAATTGTATTTTTTTATAGCGTATGAAGCAGCAATAGCAATATTATTATAAATACAAAAACCTTTAGACTCACTGGGTGTCGCATGATGACCAGGCGGTCTAACAGCGCAAAAAGCATTTTGGGCATGACCTGTTATAACTTGATCAACCGCATCACAGCACGCACTCACAGCAAGTAGGGCAACCTCTGCAGTATCGGGTGAGAGTACAACATCATTCCTTTTATCAACGACAGTACCCGTATTTTTTTTGAGATGATTTACCCAGTCGATTAATTGGTTTGAATGAACCAATTTCACTAAATCTAAACTATCCTCTCTTTTTATCGGAGTAATTTCTATTAACCCATTTAATGTTTTTAATAAAGCATTAATCGCTAACAGTCTATCTGCAGATTCAGGATGATTGTTACCTGTATTATGTAACAGGAAATCTTCATGATAATAATAAAATGTTGTCATAATATTAATGTACTATTTCTAAGGTTTATCTATTTGGTGTAAAAATTCCCCTTTAATATCCTTTGGGAAAATTAATCTATCACCTTCTTCATCATTCTCCCAAGAAAAAGGTATTACCCATAATCTTAAATTATCATCAAATTTAAAAACAGGTAATGGTTTTTCAAATTTAGCGTTTTCTGGATAGATAAGAAATACATCACCCTTTCCTGATAAATATTTTTGTCCATATACATATAGTTGATAAATATCTGCTGACTTAATACCATAAGATTCTTTATCAGTAGTTATTAACTTCCATTTACAGTCTAAAACTACCTTATTAATATTTCCTTCTATTGATTTAATTAATAAGTCAGGTTTCAGATTAAAAAACTGTTCAACTACATTCTTCTTGACTACATGCTTTTCAACTATATACTCTGATGCAACTTGCTCTTCCAGTAAATATTGATCATTAAGCTGTTTACGCAATATAATCGCTACATATTTTTCAAATAAATCATGCATAGGAAATAAAAATGATAACCCATGATGCTCACCCGCCAAACTAAAAGGGGTTTTATCATTTAAAATTAAATCACACCATGGCTTTACAGGTCTGTAATGCACTATAGAGCGATCATTATTTATCCAGCGGCTAAAATCTATTTTGTAGTTTGTCGATTTTGGTATGTCATTAAAAACAAATAATAGCTCGCTTGCTAAACGTTTATTACTAATATCTTGAGTTATTTTTGATACTTTAAGTAATGTAGAGTGGATTAATCTATTTTCAGCTCTATTAGGTAAAAATTCATCATGCTCTATTTGAAATAAATATCTGCGATCCACAGGTTGACGTATTTGTGCTGCTATATTTAAGCACCCTTTAAGATAGGTCGTTTCTTCTTGAATAGGAACATAGTCATTACGAATACCGCGTTTAATTAATTGGTTTACATCATCTAAGAACAGCTTAATCAACATGTCAGGGAAAGGCTTATTAAATAACTTTAAACTAGCATTATTAAATTCTCTAGGTTTAATGATGCCAACGCTACTTAGCATTTTCATTAACTTAGCTCTACTTTGCTCAGCCTCCCGCTCTTGATTACTACCCCCTGAAGAATATTTATCAATTTTAGGTACAATCTCAATCTGCCAATCACAGGGCGTTGTTATCACACCAACATAATTTAAAACCTGTAGCCCTGCGTACCCATCACGTTTTATAGGACGTACTAATGGTTTATGTTCTTTTGTGCCAGTTGCTTCTTTTAGAAGCCAGTCCCACGCGGTTTTTGAAATCTTACGCTTTTCTAAAGATTCAGTAATTTTAGCTGACTTAATAAATAGAACACCGTATTCACTGATACAAATACTATTCACTATTGCTTTCCAATGTTTCCGTTTTTGACTCTTCTTGATGGTAAATAGAACTATAGGCCTTAGGGTTATTAAATGCATTATCATTTAATTGCCACTGAGTAACCTCATTTTCTTTTTTCCACTTAGCTCCCATTAATTTATTAAGATCATTTTCTGAATTCTTTTCTTTAATAAACTGCAAATCTTTTGACTTTAAATGATCCCCTAAAACCCGGTGTATCTGTTGCCAATCATCAAAGAAATATTCTTGGAGTAACGGAATGATATTTTTCTTAAATACTGCAGCTAAATCTTCTATTTTTGAACTTGATTTCAATTTCATAAAAAAACTATGGCCGATAGTATGTTCACGATCATAAAGTATCTCAATACGTGTATTAATCGCTGTTAGCATTTCTTTTAAATTAACACCTTCAACTTCTATATCTTTCTTATTTATATCTTTAAGTAAATCAGGTTTTGGCGGCATTTCTATAAAATCAAAACGTCTCCGCAAAGCAACATCTAACTTAGCAATACTGGCATCTGCTGTATTCATCGTACCGATGATATACACATTTTTTGGAACAGAAAAAGACTCTTTTGAATAAGGTAAAATAACGCTAATTTCTTCTTCAGTGCCTTTTCGTTTATCGGGTTCAATTAAGGTAATTAACTCACCAAAAATTTTAGAAATATTGCCTCGATTGATTTCATCGATAATAAGTATATAAGGCTCTTTTATGCAAGTTTTTTGCGTTTTTTCTATCTGCTTATAGCTCGTTAAACCATAGTTTTCTTTTAAGTATTGAAAAATAGGGGCCTTATAACTTTCTGAATTATTTTTTGTTTTGGAGTTTCTGTAAAATTTCTTAAAAGATTCAATTGACATAGAGATAACAGATTTCCCTGCATCTGGTTTAATATGAAATATTTTGTTCCCATAATATGTTACTGTAAATTTTTTATTTTTAATTTCAGTTTCTAACTCAATAGATTCCCCATTAGATAAGTCGTCTTTTAAGCTATTTATTGCATCATTAAAAGCGATTAATGCAGCATTTCCCGATTCATCTGCTTGCTCACATAACTCTTTAAATATTCCAGACTCTACAGAATAGTTAACTTGATTATTTACTGTTTCAGCTTTTATCCCTTCAACAAAATCTTCATAACCAAAGCTTTGATGAAAGGTAGTAAAAGCAATCTGCCCCTTCTTTAGTAAACGATCAAATTCTTTTTTAATATCTTTTCTTTCCCCTTTGCCGTCATCATATAGATCAGGATTAATTATTTTTATCGCTTCACTAATAGTATTGTATGTTTTTCCTGTTCCAGGAGGGCCGAATAAGATTTGATTTAGAGATGGCAATCCACCATTTTCGCCAGCTAATAACCTGTCAACAGATAATGAGAAAATTGGCTGTAATATTTCATCTTCAAAATACTTAAAATCTTCAGGTAAAACCTTCATAAAGGTACTATTGTAGTTAGGGAACCAGCCTTTTTTATCGCTATTACTTTTAAAAGAAATTGCTGAACTTAGCCAAATTATTTTTTCATATCTACGTAACAGCCAGTTAGGATATAATACAGGTGGTTTACTGTCTTTTACCAAATCTCCCACCACCCTAACTAAACCAACAACATCACTTGAACGTGTTATAAATACAATATCACCGCTTTTTAAATCTTTTATAAAATTTTCATTTTGTGATTTTCCAGTATTTTTATGTACTGTAATATATTGATTTTCATTTAACCAATCTACGTCTTTATCTGAAATATCTTTTTTTCCATGAGAAACTTTCCATATGTTCATATTTTATTACCTAAATAATTTATTTGACTAAAAAAACCAACCCACTCCATCTGTCCCAAACTATTTACACAGCAGGGACTTTCTGAAGCATATTAATTAACTGCTTCTACGCTATTCCAAAGCAGATTTAGGGGGTTATATAACTTTTACAACCCCACCTGTCACAGCAAAATGAATCCAACAGCCCAGTACTGGCTTATTACTCACAGCCTCTATCGCTTCTTTATACAATGCCAATTGCCCCGAGTATTTTAATGCGATCTCATTCCAGTCTGATCTTGGTTGTGGGTTAGATTTATGATCAATAATAATGTATCCCTCATCAGTTTCTACTAGGGCATCAATGAATCCACTGACGGCTTGTCCATTCGGTTTTAAATAGTCAATGGGGTATTCAACATGAATGTATTTTGCCTTTAAATGCTCTTGTACAAACTTTTTAAAACGCGCGGTACACATTAATCCATCTTCTACGCTGATATGCTCTGTTACTGCAAAGCTTTGCAGTACCTGTTCAGCTAATGCTTTGGGATCTTCAGGATTATTAATGATTTGTGTGGCAATAAGCGCATGGATAGCTTCGCCTAAGTTCGCCATCTCGGGTGTTTCTTGTAAATTAATACGCTCCCCTAACTCTATTACCTCGATGACTTTAGAATCATCTAGTGGAGGAACTAATGAGGGTGATAATTTAGCAGGTAATTTATCTGTTTGTGTTGTAACAGACTCGAACCAATGAGGTGGATTCTTTTTAGATACTTCTAATTCAGGGTGCTCTTTTTGTTCCAAAAGTTGATATAAGCTTGGAATGGTTTCATTGCTCTTTGGTAAAGTAATTTCTTTAGGGTTATCTTCTTCAGGAAGCATCCAGTCAGCTCCTAAGCAGTTTTTCCATTCACCTTGATCACTTTTCATTGGCATAATAAGACAATCTCGTGGACGTGTTAAGCTAACATACAATAGTCGCTTTGCCTCTTCTGTTGCCCTTTTTAAAGCTTGTTGACCAATATCAGATTGTTCTATTTTATCTTTAACCGCAATACCAGTAGCTTGCTTACCAAATGGCCATAACCAATACTGTAATTGACGTCCTTTTAGAGGTTGAGTAATATCCAAATTGGTATTGTCCGCAGTAACGGATAATCCCCATACACTTGTTTTTATTGTACTGTCTAAATCCATTGCCACCACAATAGGCCATTCCAACCCCTTTGCCCCATGATGGGTTAATAATTGAATCGCATCTGTTTGGGTGTTGCTCGCTTGCTTATCTTCTTTATCTTTCGCTAATTGATTTAACCAAAGTAATAAACCAGTGACAGTAGCTACTTGCCCCGTATTACCACATTGGCCTTCATAACTTTCTGCAAAGCATAGGCATTGCTCAATATTTAACAGACGTTGTTTCGCTTGTTGGGTGTTTTTTTGCCAGCCTAATATAATGGTACGAATATCGGCTGAATGAATAGCCTGTGCCATAACTTCTAGGGGTGTAAGATATTGCACTCGAGTTCTTTGTTCTGCAAGTGTTTTTAATAACGGAATATCATCACCCCATTGAGTTTGTGGGGCTACATATTTTCCTTCTTTAGCACCACTGTTTTTTATATTTTCAATATACTCTAATCGAGATTGCAACCAAGTTTCGGGGGTGTCACCCTGCGTTAAACTTATAATTTCTGCTGTTGCTAAACTATCTCTAGGATCGACTAAATAACGTATCGCTGCTAACACTAAAGCTGCTTCAGGTGTCTTTAATAATCCCGTTTGACTACGACTAATAGGAATATCATATGCCATCAACGCCTGTGCCATTCCATCTAATTTATCATGAGTCTTACACAATATAGCAATATCACCATAGTCTGCGTTTCTAACTTCACCTGTTATTTTATCAATGAGCTGATAATCATTTTTTATAAAAGCTTGAATACCTTTTGCGGTTGCTAAGGCTTGTTCGCTATTTTTGCCTACGACTTCCCAATATTCAATTGCATTAGATTGAACCCTGTTTTTACCTGCAGGTTTCGGATTTAATGCCACCTTATCTTTAGTTAAGGTATTTGAGAATGCAGGAATAAATATTTCATTTACATAATGAACCAATTCAGGGCGTGAACGCCATGAAGTTGTCAGTACATCCGTTTTACCGCCATGCGTATTTAAGTGTTTTAGAATCGCTTGCATCAGCTCAGGATCAGACCCTCTAAACCCATAAATTGCTTGCTTAACATCGCCGACCCAAATCACTTTTTTTGCGAGTTTAGCGAGTCGTAAAAAAAGAGCTAATTGAATAGGGCTGGTATCTTGAAATTCATCGACAATTAACAAATCCAATTCATCTTCCAAAACTGCTTGAACTTGTGGTTTTTCTAAAGCGATATACAGTAATTGCTCTTGATCAGTAAAATCGATTAAACCTCTAACTTTTTTATTGTGTTGAAAATGCTCTAATGCTTTTCCTGCAATTTCAAAGATACTTTCACAATAATCTCTAATATCTCGTTGTAATCGTGGATGTTTATCAAAATCAGCCGCCACACGTTTTACCGCATCTGATGCGTCCAGACTCTTTTTCATGGTTTCTTCTTTTGATAATTTAACCCAATTTGACCAGACTAAATTTTTATCTTTAATGGGAGAAACAAAGTCCTTTATTGATGCTAAATATTTCTTTGTCCCAGCAGTGCTATCTTCACCTTCGTCAATAAATTTGATTGCCGCTTCAACTGCATTATATAAGTCTTTGTCAAGGTCTTTAGTGGATACTTTCGGAAAGAATACTAGCAAGGCATCTGCACTAATCGAACCACTGCTTTGTATATCTTTAGCGGATTGATTATTAGATCTTGCGATACTGACAATATCTTTAACGCCCTTTTTCCAATCTTCTTGACCTAGACGATTGGCTAAACTGTTCATGGTTTGTACGGTGTCAATATCTAATACTTGTTCTAATGCCAAGCTAAATAAATGATTCGCTTCTGTTTCTTCGATTACTTTTAGTTTAGGTGACAAGCCTGCTTCAAATGCAAATCGCTCCAGTAGCTGTCCACAGACACTGTTCACTGTCCCAAGCAGCGCTTGATCCATCTGGTTTGCAATATGACTATACCCTCGCTCATTAAGCCTTTGTCTCACCCTTTCGCATAATTCACCTGCCGCTAATTTAGTAAAGGTAGTACCAATAACGCTTGATGGTTTAGCAGGACTTTCACTTGTCAGTATTTGTTCCAGATCAGAGGCTAATCGAAATGTTTTACCACTTCCTGCCCCTGCACTAATAAAGGTAATATGTTCCATCATTGTTATTCTCCCCATCCTGTTAATACTCGATAATCATTGAAGCGATCACTTTTCTCTGGAATGATTAAAGCATCTTCTCCTGCATCTGAATTTTTATCACTTTTTGTTCCTGTCACGGTAACTTCTATTAAACCTTGATCAATTTGCTGTCTACGCCATTTCCATGTTTTTTCCATTTTTTGCCATATCACCGCATGATTTTCATTTTCTATCGGTGCTACATCAATTGCTTCTGGAAAATAGTGTTTATCTTGTGCAACCATAACGCCTTCCTCAATGATAAAAAAGGCAACAGGTGGCCATTTTTTAGGTTTACTGTTTTGTTGGCTTAAATAGGAGTAAGTAACTAGTTGTAAATGTTTGTTTTCCCTTAAACTCTCTTTTCGGTATTTCAAACCACCCCACTTTATATCGACGACCGCTTCTTCACCCTCTTTATTGGTAACTTTCATATCGATTAATCCCTGTAGATGGCCGCCCAAAAACAGAGCCTCTTGCTCTGCTTCCATTTCAACTTGGACAATATTAGCCACACGTAACTGATGAATTAATTGATGTAATGATTGTCTAGCAGTACTGATAAACATTTCTTTTTCTACCAATCGACCTCGCATCAATAAAACAGCACCCTCTTCTACTAATAATTGTTTCATCTTAATATCGAACCATTCATTAATTTTTTGAGTATCTAATCCTGTCTCTGTTAATAATTGTGCATTTTCATTAAAGAATTTTTCATATAGGTGATGAACCAAAGTACCTTTGAGTAAATTACCATCACTTAATGACTGTAAAGTTCCTGCAGTTAATTCTGCTTTATAGTGTAAAACCCATTGATAAGGACTGTAAAAGAAGTTTTCTAAACTAGAGTATGATTCTTTATCTCGTTTGGTTAATTGCTTTCCAGTTTCTAATTTCCACCAGCGGCTTAATGAAGGCAATGGCTTATACGGTGTTTTTACTGAAGACAAATCGTTTAATGAAGCGATTGCTTTTGCAGCCAACACCTCATCTTCAGCATTGATTTCATGCCAATTTTCTACACAACTATTAATCTGATCCCACAGCGGATGATGTGCCTCTTTACTGTCATGTATAACCAATATAAAACGCTCTTTTGCCGCATTAATTGGTTTTAACCAACTTTTCGCTTTATATTCTAATTGTTCATCTAGATTAGGTAGGGAAAAAAGCCGCCAATCTTCTAATTGTTGCATTTCCTTGCAAGACCAAGGATAACTATCATGGTTAGCTTGTGCCTGTAAGTCCCACCAAACAACTGAGTCAACCGCTTGATAAAAACTATCCGCGTGTTGCGCCCCTACTAAGTGTTTTGACTGGTTTGCTAAACATTCTGAGAATTTATCGACAATACCTGTCCCTGCGCCTGTCAGCTGGTCTAATAAATAACGCAATTGTTCTGGTTTTATAGTTTCCGTACCGCCCTCTACAAGGTGCGTTAAGGCAGTATTTAACTCACTTGCCTGACTATATGCTGCCCCAAATAAGGAGCGCATCGCATCATCTTGATGCTTGGCTTGTTGCTGGGCCAACCAATTCGCTACTTTTAGGCATCGTTCTTTAGCTACCTCAATGGGCATACCTATATGAGGGTCATAACGTTCACTGGAAAACCAGTACTCAATATCTTTTTTTAATTTATTAAAGTCTTTTTTGCTAAAGTTTTTACGCGTTTGCTCTTTTTCTAATAACTCAGTCAATTTAGCTTGCCATTGCTCACCACCTATCCCCGGTGATTGCGCAACAATATTTGCTAAGGGTTTACGAATTCTAGCCACCAAAGGCCCAACAGGGTGCATGAGAAATTGCAGTAAAATCTCAGGGTTCAAGGGGGCCCATAGTAAGTCTAAAGTGATAGGTAATACTTGTAAAACAGGTCGCCAAGGTGAGGTATTATCAAATCCTAATCGAGGCAAATCAACAGCTGCTAATGCCTCATCAATTTCAATACCTGATTGTGTCGCTAATACAGCGGTTAATTTATTTTGTGTATCAGGATGAGTCATCCATTGCGCAATCAATCTAGCAGAAACCGCTTTTGATTTCGCTTTAACCACGATAAAGCTATGGTCGCCATTTAAGGTTGTTTTTTTGATCGTTCCATCTGAATCTTTAGCTAAGGTTCCATTTGATAACGTATTTAAACATCCTTGTAATATTTTCAAATCAGAATCAATCTGTGCTGACGGTATTAATGCGGTTTCGTTGATTGGTTCAAAATTATGCTTCAATATACTCTGCCAGAGTGGCGAAAAAGAAGCGAAAGGGTCTAGTAAATAAACTTCATCTATTTGTGTTTTTTGATTTTTAAGTTTAGAGAATACTGTTTGCAAACGCTGCCCAAAACCATAACTGACAGTATCCTTAGCATGTTCTTCTATATTCGCCATCTCCTGTAAGCGAGAAGAAATATCCCCGTAAAAAATTCCATCCCACCCCGCTTCATACAAAGTATCACGCCACGCTAATAAAGTTTTAGCGACATTGAATTCATCAATAGAAAATGAATCGTGATAAAAACATTTAGGGTTATCTAATTTCTTTAAAACCGCAAGATATTGAATAATTCGTGTTGTTGTTGAGTCAGATATAGGTGCAATACCATATTGTGTCTCTAAGAGTGTTAAAAATCCAATAGGGCCTACTTCTTTTTCACCTATCGCAGAACAAAATTTCTTAGGTTTCATTCCATCTAAACCAAGCCCTAATTTAATTCGCATTATTTTCTATCCTAATAAAAGTTTAAGTGTCTTAAATATGTCTATACTGGTTATTGGTAGCATCTCAAAAATTTTGAAAACTTATTCGAATTACCATATACCCATTCATTACTGAATTATTAATAATCTCTATGATAGCTCTTAAATAGCTGCCCACATAATAAGGCTTCCCTCTCTCTTAAACCCACCACCAAAAGCCACTCATCCTAGCAGTTAAAGCCACATGTCGAATAGCCAAACGTGGCAAAGCCTCGTGTGATTTTTCGCAACGTTTAAACAAAATAAAGAGGTTGTTACAAAATATAAAAAAAACCACCACAAACCGACGCGGAAAATAATAGCATTGGCAATCAGTTCATTACCGCCTAAAAAAATTCACCGTGACCGCTAAAATAAAAACAATTAAATATCAACACAAGTGATTAGTTTATAACCGATAATAAAATAAAAATTTAAAAAAACAGAGCTGTAAAATAGATTTTTTTACAGAAAAACTTGATTTACTAGTCATTTTTGACTGATAATTTATCCGCACTAGCAAAGACACCATCTTTACTAATGCGTAACCTTTTAACCAACACAACTGGCTAAACAGCATGATTTATTTTATCGATTCTCCTGATAAATCTGCAAGTGCCAAAGGAAGAATATTATGGCAATGCAAACCATCTTTCGTAATACACATCGCGAAAACTATACGGTTCTAAGCAACGAGTTAATTAATGCAGTTGAGAGAGGACTTGATTTAGAAGCCTCTGCCTTACTCAGTTATTTGCTTGCAAAGCCCAAAGATTGGAAAGTCTATACTCGCCATTTAGTCAAAGCATTAAACTACTCAGCCTACAAAATTAGGCAAATGCTGCGGACTTTACGCACTGCACGTTATGTAATTATGGAACGACTTTCAAGTGGTTATGTGAATTGGTTTATTTACGATACCCCACAAGATCTTGACGAAACCATTGAAGAAAGCAGCGAAACCGCTGAAAATACTGAAAACACTTCCATTGCTGATATTCATAGCTTAAAAAATAAGCCATTTATTAAATCGCCAATACCGACTGATGAACCACTAATACCAGTCACCACTGAAATTGAACCTAAATCTGAGCTTGAAACAGCAGCCGAAGCCAAAGTTGAACCTGAAAAAATATTAAGCGAAACCTTAGTTTTTCCTACTGCATTCAACCCCGCAGAGCAGCAACAACTCGCAAACATCATTATTGATGCACCGTTAGATTTACAAAAATCAATTCTTAGCGTCTTTGTCACCGCCTTAAAAACAGGGGGCGTTAAATTACCGCTGGCGTATCTTAAAGCACTGGTCAGCAAGGCAAATGTTGGTTTATTTGAAAAACCGCTACCGACCGCTAAATTGATAGCCACTGCGAATACCATTACCGAGCCCGTTGATACATCACCGCCCATCGATAATCTCATCTATTTCACCGATGTGTATAACAAATTCGGTGGCAGTAGCATTCCAAAAGATATATTAGCGCAAATTTTAGCCAACCAATCTAAATAATCAGACGTGCTTTAAAAGGCTGCTTTTGATTTTTCTTAATGATATCATGGTTGTCATGAAACCTATTATTAAAACCCTATCTATCAGCGTTAGAGATAAACGTGCGAACGTGTTAAATGGTATGACTTTTGATGTTAATCAAGTGTGGAATACTGCCAATGCAGATTCCTTTAGGGCGGGGAGAATATCAATATGAATCCCGAATCACTTAGCTATATTTTCCTCAGTGCTTTTTTGATTAATAACTTTGTGCTCGCAATGTTTTTAGGTTTATGTCCTTTTGTCGGGGTATCGGCAAAACGTGATACCGCTTTTAATATGAGTCTGGCCACTGCCTTTGTCATGTTTGTGAGTTCAACCTGTTCCTACGGTATTAATGTCGTGTTAACGTATTTTGAACTCGAATTTTTACGTTTAATTAGTTACATTGCGTTAATTGCTTCGTCGGTACAATTAGTCGAAATGATTTTAAAGAAATTTAGTCCTAGTTTATCGAGAGCCTTGGGTATTTTTTTACCGCTGATTACCACCAATTGTGCTATTTTAGGGGTAGCATTATTTCAAACCTCACGCGACTATGATTTTTTACAATCGGTTGCGTTTAGTTTGGGGGCGGGTGCAGGCTTTGGATTAGCGATTATTTTAATGGCAGGTTTAAGAGAAAAACTCGAACTCGCAAATTTACCTAATATTACGCAAGCCGCCGCCTTAAGCATGATGTTAGCGGGTATTTTATCGCTTACCTTTATGGGTTTTGCGGGCTTAGGGACTCAAACAGTTTAAGGGAGCTATCATTATGTTAAATTTTTTTATTGCCATGGGGCTTATTTTTAGCTTAATGCTCGCATGGATTGTGATTCAACAATTTGCACGACACTACGCTGCAAAACATCCTGAATTTGGTGCTATGAAAGAAGAAGGCTTAGGCTGTGGCAAAAATTGTGGCTGTAAAAATAATATTTGTGAGCAATAACCATCAATGACTTTATATAAATTATTATGCAAGAAATAAGCAGCTTTCAAAATCAAATGCTTATCGCGATGCCGAGCTTACAAGATACGCATTTTCATCATGGTGTGACCTTTATTTGTCAGCACAATACTGAGGGTGCATTAGGTTTAGTGATTAATCATCCGAGCAATATGGTGTTAGCTGATATTTTTGAGCAAATGGAGATTGAAATTCTGGATACATCAATCGCGAATACGCCGATTTTTATGGGTGGGCCAGTGCAACAAGAAAGAGGCTTTGTGCTGCATCATCGTACCCCTGATACCAGCTGGGAAAATACTATTGAGGTGTCAGATACCTTAGCCTTAACCACTTCACGTGATATTTTAAAATCGATTGCATGTGGCGAAGGCCCTGATAAATTTATCATTACCTTGGGTTATGCAGGTTGGAGTGGACAGCAATTAGAAAAAGAAATTAAAGAGAATGCGTGGTTGAATATTAGCTCTAATGAAACGGTTATCTTTGATACTCCCATTAGCCAGCGTTGGCGAACCGCCGCTAAAACCTTGGGTTTAGACGTTGAATTACTGACCACCCATATTGGTCATGCTTAAATCAGATCCGGTATTAGCTCAGTTTGATACGCAAACCTATTTAGGCTTTGATTTTGGTCATAAAAAAATAGGCACGGCCGTCGGGCAACTGATTACCAAAACCGCCAGTCCTTTAGTCACCATTAAATCGATCAATCAAGTGCCAAACTGGGACATCATTACGCAACTTATCAATGAATGGCAGCCTTCAGGCTTAGTTGTCGGCATTTCACGTCAAGCAGATGGCAGCGATAATCCTGTTACCCCACGGATGTTAAAATTTTGTCGGCAACTCAATGGACGCTATAACTTACCGGTTTTTCAAATCGATGAAACCTTAACCACCTTTGAAGCCAAACAAATGCTTTACGATGATTTACAGGTTAATGCGAGCAAATTATGGGCAGTTCAAGATCAGCTTGCCGCTCAGTTGATTTTGCAGTCGTGGTTAAATGAACAAGCCTAAAATTTTTTAACTATTTCGCCAAATCAGCGTTGCCATGCGTCCGGTCTGTTTTTCGCGACGATATGAAAAAAAACGCGTATCGCTTACGGTACAATAATCGCCGCCATAAATCGCATCAACACCCTGTTGTTGTAAAATAAGTTGGGCAAGTTGATAAATATCTGCTAAATATTTATTAT
>CAJVYO010000004.1 GCA_913009515.1 uncultured Methylococcaceae bacterium | reverse complement strand
ATGCCTGTTTACGCTTTTTAAAAGAAGACCCGTGGGAGCGTTTACGCCAGTTACGTCTTGCCTTACCCAATACACGCCTACAAATGTTATTGCGTGGTCAGAATTTATTAGGCTACCGGCATTATGCTGATGATGTAGTGAATGCCTTTATCGATAAAAGTGCGGAAAATGGCATCGATGTATTTCGTTTATTCGATGCACTGAATGATGAGCGTAATTTAATCACAGCCGTCAATGCGGTTAAGCGTAATCAGAAGCATGCACAAGGGACGCTATGTTATACAGTCAGCCCCGTACATACTTTAGATAGCTTTGTTGAACTGGCTGTTAAGCTGGAAGATATGGGCTGTGACAGTCTTGCCATTAAAGATATGGCGGGCTTATTAACACCAGCGGTGGCAGGAGAATTAGTTTCTCGTTTAAAACAGCGTATTGATTTGCCTTTATTTCTACACTCTCATGCGACCTCAGGCATGGCCGCTATGTGCCAACTTAAAGCAGTTGAAGCAGGTTGTCAGCATATTGATACCGCGATTTCCAGTTTTGCGGGTGGTACCAGTCATGTACCGACTGAAACCATGGCGGTTGCTTTGCGTGATGCGGGTTATGAGGTCGGTTTAGATATGCCCTTATTAAAAGAGATTGCTGATTATTTTAAAGAAGTGCGTAAAAAGTATCATCAGTATGAAAGTGCTTATTCGGGTGTGGATACTGACGTATTGCTGAGTCAGGTGCCTGGCGGCATGATGTCTAATCTCGCTAATCAATTAAAAGAGCAAGGGGCATTAGAACGTATTGATGAAGTGTTTGCTGAAATTCCTAGAGTACGCAAAGACTTAGGCTTTCCGCCGCTGGTGACACCAACCTCACAAATTGTCGGTACGCAAGCCGTGTTAAATGTGATGTCAGGGGAGCGTTATAAAACGATTACTAACGAAGTGAAACGCTATTTGCAAGGCGGTTACGGTCGTGCACCAGGTGAAGTTGATGCAAGCTTACGCGGTCAAGCGATAGGTAAAGAATTTGTCATTGAGCAACGTCCTGCGGATTTAATTAAAAATGAAATGGTCAGTTTACGTGATGATACAACAGCCTTTGCCAACAGCGAAGAAGATGTGCTGATTTATGCAATGTTCCCAGATATTGGGCAAAGCTTTTTAGAAGAGCGTGAGCAAGGCACATTACAGCCCGAAATATTACAAGCTATCGGTGAAAATACAATAGCGGAAAAGGTGTCTTTAGCCACAGAATTTAATATTAGCTTACACGGTGAAACCTATAATATTCAAATGACGGGTGCTGGCCCCCATGAACAACATCAGCGTCATGTGTATTTAACGGTTGATGGTATCCCTGAAGAAGTAGTAATACAGCAGCTCAATGAATATACCGATGCACAACAAGATGGCAGTAGGCCGATTAGCCGAGATGCAGGCGACATTAGTACCTCAATGCCGGGTAATGTTGTTGATGTTTTAGTAAAAGAAGCTGATGAAGTGGCAGTAGGTGATACTTTATTTGTTATCGAAGCCATGAAAATGGAAACTGAGATTAAAGCACACGTTGCAGGTCATATTACAGCCGTGCATATTAAAAAAGGTGACCGAGTGGCACCAGGTGAAGCACTGATACAAATAGATATTTAACCGCTAAACCCAATCCACTTAGAGATATGTCGTTTTTAAAAGTGCGATATTGGGACGTAGGCTTTAGCCTACTATTTTAAATAGGTAGACTAAAGTCTACGCCCCATACATAAAATTTTAGGAAATCCAATATGAAAACATTAACTAAAGAAATACAAACAGCCATTACACCCGCGATGGCATTAGAATTGTTACAAGATGGCAATAAACGTTTTATTAATAATCTTAAAGTTAATCGTAACTTACTACAGCAGGCGAATGAAACCTCAGAAGGTCAACACCCTTTTGCGGTTATTTTGAGTTGTATTGATTCACGCACCTCGGTGGAATTAATTTTTGATCAGGGCTTAGGCGATGTGTTTAGCGTGCGTATTGCGGGTAATATTATTAATGAAGATATTTTAGGCAGTATGGAATTTGGCTGTAAGGTCGCAGGTGCTAAAATTATTGTGGTGTTAGGTCATAGCCAATGTGGTGCAGTCAAAGGTGCTTGTGACCATGTGGAAATGGGTAACTTAACCGCGTTATTAAGTAAAATTCAGCCTGCGGTGTATGATGAAAAAAGTGTCACTGAAAATCGAAATTCAAATAATAATGACTTCGTGGAAAAAGTGGCAACCATTAATGTTAAACGAACTGTACAGGCAATTTTAGAACGCAGTCCTATTTTAAAAGAAATGGTTGCAACAGGAGAATGCGGTATTGTCGGCGGCTATCATAATATTGCGACCGGTGAAGTGTGTTTTTATCCAGAAACTTCAGCATAAGCCTAAAAATCGGCTGACTTAATATTGTTCCAACATATTATAATAACCAATAATCAGCATTTTTCTAATGGAATTTTAATATTATGAATCTAAAAGCCGTTGGCTTTATATTTTTGGGCTTACTATTAGCGTCTTTTCCGGTTTTAAGCAGTGAATTATCGACTAAACCACTGGATTTAACCTCACATTTCTCAGGTTATTTAGTATTGTTTATTTTTACAGTCGCTTATTTACTGGTGATTTTTGAAGAACAATTACATTTACATAAATCCAAGCCCGTGTTATTTGCTGCTGGCATTATTTGGGCAATTATTGCCTATATATATAAAACCCATGATTTAGGGCTGGTTGTAGAAGCCGCTTTACGGCATAATTTTCTTGAATATTCTGAACTATTCTTTTTTCTACTTGTCGCAATGACCTATATTAGTGCAATGGTCGAGCGTGG
Organism: uncultured Methylococcaceae bacterium; assembly: GCA_913009515.1. Classification (GTDB taxonomy): domain Bacteria; phylum Pseudomonadota; class Gammaproteobacteria; order Methylococcales; family Methylomonadaceae; genus Methyloprofundus. The sequence continues at coordinate 18,127 of CAJVYO010000004.1, read as the reverse complement.
GATATTTGATGCACTTCATCATTGGTTAGTGACCCGTCATTTTAATTATCGGCAGTTATTTTGGATTACGGGCATTTTAGCGTTTTTAATTTCACCGGTAGCGGATAATTTAACGACCGCGTTGATTATGTGTACCGTCGTGCTAACCATTGGTAGTTCTCGTCCAGACTTTATTTCAATCGCCTGCGTTAATATTGTCGTTGCTGCGAATGCAGGTGGAGCCTTTAGTCCCTTTGGCGATATTACCACTTTAATGATTTGGCAAAAAGGCATTTTAGATTTTGCCACCTTCTTTAAATTATTTATTCCATCCTTACTTAATTTTTTAGTCCCTGCAATCGTGATGTCATTTTATGTCACTAAGGAAAAACCTAGCTTACCCAAGGAAGCCGCAAGTAAAATTAAACACGGTGGTTTAGTCATTGTCGGTTTATTTTTAGCCACCATTATCACGTCCATTTTCTTTCACCAATTTTTACATTTACCGCCTGCATTTGGAATGCTAATGGGTTTAGGCTATTTAAAATTCTTTGGTTATTACTTACGCACTAAATTTAGACGTAAATTTACCAATTTTGATCAAATTCCTGGCTCTGAAAGTTCAGGTAATGCCTTTGATGTGTTTAGTCATATTGCTAAATCAGAGTGGGATACCTTGTTTTTCTTTTACGGTATTATTATGTCGGTAGGCGGCTTAGGATTTATGGGCTATTTAAGCTTAGTCTCAGAATTTATGTACGGTGAATTAGGGGCAACCACCGCAAATATTTTAGTGGGTATCATGTCAGCAATTATTGATAATATTCCGGTGATGTTTGCAGTATTGACCATGAATCCTGATATGTCAGAACTACAATGGTTACTGGTTACATTGACAGCAGGCACAGGCGGCAGCTTGCTTTCGATTGGTTCAGCAGCGGGCGTTGCTTTAATGGGGCAGGCAAAAGGCTTCTATAATTTCGGCAGCCATTTAAAATGGACCCCTGTTATTGCTTTGGGCTATTTTGTGAGCATTACTGTGCATTTATGGATTAACTAAAATTAAGGGTAACACTCAACTATTTGAATTTAACGATACCAAAATTATCAACAACATAAATAAAATAAACGACACGCTTTTCCAAAAAATAACCGGATTCCTTTCTATTAATGGCGGGCGAGTTTTATTTAAAAAAGTTTTATTAGGATGACGTAAATCATACATAAACTCGGATATTTCTTGATAACGTTTAAGCGGTTCCGGATGCAATGCTTTTTTAAGCGTTTCATCCACCCACAGGGGCAATTCATACTCCTCAGCAATAACAAGATAATTTAATTTCTTTTGCATCGCTTTGGTAGAGGTTTTTGCAACCTGCGTACCATAAGGCCATTTACCCGTCAGCATTTGATAAATAATAACCGCCAAGGAAAATAAATCAGATCGTGAACTACCTACATCACCTAACATATACTCAGGAGCTGTATATTGTGCCGTACCTAAAAGATTAGCATGTTCAATCGGTCGATTAATTTCTTCAATGCCGGCAACTTTTGTTGCCCCAAAATCAATAATTTTAATCGTCCCCAGACTATCAATCATAATATTTTCAGGTCTTAAATCTTGGTGTAACATTTCCAAACGATGAAAAGCACGTAAGCCTTTGGCTATTTGTTCAGCAATACCACGAACAATTTCTAAACTCGGCTTAGGATTATCAATCATCCACTGGGTTAAAGTCTGTCCTTCAATAAACTCCATAATGATATATAAAAAATGACGTTTACGCGTTTGTATACAAGGTTTTAATACATGAGGACTATTCAAACGCCGAGCAATCCACTCCTCCATTAAAAAACGCTCTAAATACGCGGCATCACCCTGTAAATCAATTGAGGGCGTCTTAATGACAATTTTTTGTTCCGTATCAATATCAACCGCTAAATAAACATGACTACGACTACTGCCATGCAATTTTCTAATAATTTTATAACCATCAAAAATAGCTCTAGCGTCTAATATCGGTGGAAAAGGTAATTCGGTTAATTGCTGGTAAGCCTCATCCGCATCTTGATCGGGTAAATCATCAACTTTTAGAATCTGTATGGTTAAATTATCATCACTTTGTTCTGCATACGCGTGTTCAACAATCAATTTTGCCGCACAATCTAAATCATCAGCATGCTCATAAACAGTATTCACTATAAAATCAGCCGCTACAAACTCATAAATACCATCGGTTGTCAGAATAAAAACATCCTCTTTTTCAACTGATAAGGTTTTATAATCTAATTCAAGCCGTTCATGCATGCCCATTGCACGACTCAAATAACTTTTATCATCTGATACCCATAAACGATGATCTTTGGTTAATTGCTCTAAATTTTTGCCACGCAAACGATAAATACGCGTATCACCTAAATGAAAAATATGCGCGGTATTCGATTTAAGAATCATCGCACTCAAGGTACAAACATAGCCACGATCTTTGTCGAAGCGATACTGCCCTTGCTGCGTTTGTGAATACAACCATGAATTAGTCGCACTCAGCACTTGATGAGCAGACTTTTTAACTGACCACGCTTCAGAAGTACAAAAATAGTCTTGTAAAAAACCGGTAATAGTCGCCTGACTCGCTACTTGCCCTACGGCACTACTACTAATGCCATCAGCCAATGCAATGGCAATGCCTTTGGTGGTTAATAAAGGCTCTTCCTCTATGGTAACGCCGTGAAAATCTTGATTGATTTTCTTGCGACCTTTATCTGAATATTGTCCAACTGATACCGCTAATTTATTTGCTGTCATAAAAAAACCTCTGCCTTATATTTCAAAGTACAGAGGTCTCCTGTTATTTATTGGCTAAATTTTATTTTAAATTACGTTCAGGACTCATTCTGACATGCGTGTAATATAGCGGTAGACCTACAAACACAAAGCCACCAACCATATTACCCAATGCCGTTGGAATTTCATTCCACATTAAATAATCCATCACTGTAAAGTCACCGCCCATAATCATTGAGAAAGGGAATAAAAACATATTTACAATTGAATGTTCGAAACCCATAAAGAAAAACAGCATAATAGGCATCCACATCGCCATCATTTTTCCAGTGGCAGAGGTCGAAATCATTGCACCAACAACGCCCATTGATACCATCCAATTACACAGCATGCCACGGATAAAAATCGTAAACCAACCACCAACACCATGGACTTTATAACCCAAAGTTCTGGACTCACCAATCGAACCTACTTTAGCCGCAATCGCCCCGCCATCCGTGTTATAGCCCACGGTTAAAATAAACGACATCATAAAGGCAACCGCTAATGCACCGGCAAAATTACCCATAAAGACCAAACCCCAATTACGCAACACTTGATTAATCGTCACACCAGGACGTTTATCTAACCAAGCGAGTGGCACTAAGGTAAACACACCGGTTAATAAATCAAATTTCATCAGATACAGCATAATGAAACCGACAGGAAATAGCACCGCACCCAATAAAGGCGAACCTGTTTTAACGGCAACCGTGATGGCAAAAATAGCCGCGAGGGCTAAAGTAGCACCCGCCATAAACGCACGAATTAAGGTATCTTTGGTGGACATATAAACTTTGGCTTCACCGGCATCAACCATTTTGGTGACAAACTCGGTGGGTTCTAAATAAGACATTATTATTTCTCTTTAACTAATGGATTTTAATCCTTAGTTTAAAGCAAGAAACATTCCAACGAACTCAATCACTAACACGCTGTTAATCACTGATAGCCCATACTTTAGTGTTTATCTGTATTGCAGCTAATCACCATCCACTTATTATCCATCCCTTTATAGCCATAATTTCTTCATCAATGAAGCGTTTAAGTGCAAGACTAAAATTACCCGCACCAAAAATAAGCGGCCACTTAAATCATAAACCTCTGACTATCTGCCAAAGGTTTACTTAATCCATTCTAAACCCAATCCACTTAGGGATACGTAGTTTTTAAAAGTACGATATTGGGGCGTAGGCTTTAGCCTACTATTTTAAAAGGTAGACTAAAGTCTACGCCCCACAAAAAATACGATTTTCAATATGGATGGGGTTTATTTCTAATAGAACTAATTTCTAAACAAAATCAGCTTTGTTATTTAGAAAAAAGAGCTTTAGTCGCTGCTGTTGCTTTAGCCGCTTTATTAGTCCAATCAATCGCTGCTTCAGCATGCTCTACCGCAGACGCATCTTTATTTCTACGATACATCTTAGCCGCTAATTTATGGTGTTTAGCTGCATTTTTATGGTAATTTGCAGCGGTTTCATGTACTGAAGAGCCTCTCAGACGGTGATGTGAAGATTTATCTTTACGCATACCCGTATCGCCCATTTGAGCCTGAGCACTATTAATACTGAATAAAGCAGTTGCTGTAATCGTTGCTAGTAAAATTTTTTTCATATGTATTATCTCTCATTATAAATCATTAATAACAGAGCACACTTGTATTACCAAAAGCTATACTTACTCAACTAACCATTTTTTATAATGGTTTTTAGTTAAATACCAACAAGTGAGCCTAAAAAACAATGCATTGCTTTAGCGTTAAAAAAGGTATGCAACGATGCACAATATAAATTTAATGCTATTTTAAAACAACCCACCACCCGACTATACCATACTTAATAAATGGATAAGCATTTAATAATATGCGACCATTACTTTTTCAAAATTAACGCATTATTCACTCGTGCCTATTTCAGTGCATCTTTTAGGAAAACTCGCACTGTTATAGATAAAATTTCTATATTAAAACCATAAAACAAGCCAAACTTTAAATATTAACCCATTGAAAATAAAGTTTAAATATAAACTGGCATTATTAGTGCTTTATCTTAAATAACTTTAAAATTTAATGGATGACAATTTTATGTCTACTGACTCGCTAAACTTTTTTTCATTTTCAGGGCGTATGAAAATACTGCATACCACCTGGGTTGCCTTTTTTATCTCCTTTGTGGTGTGGTTTAGCCATGCCCCATTAATGCTGGTGATTGCTGATACCTTAGGTATGAGTAAAGCAGAAATTAAAACCGTGTTAATTCTGAACGTGGCACTCACCATCCCCGCTCGAATTATCATTGGTATCTTGGTTGATAAGTTCGGGCCTAAACGCACTTATTCTATATTATTGGCTCTGGGTAGTTTACCCACCTTTATGTTTGCCTTTGCAGACAGCTTTGAACAACTAGCCTTAGCACGATTTTTATCAGGCTTTGTTGGAGCGGGTTTTGTGATTGGGATTCGCATGGTCGGTGAGTGGTTTCCTGCCAAGCAAGTGGGAATTGCTGAAGGTATTTATGGTGGCTGGGGTAACTTTGGTTCCGCTGCTGCTGCAATGAGTTTACCAACACTCGCATTAATGTTTGGTGGACCTGAAGGCTGGCGTTATGCCATTGCATCAACAGGCGTTGTTGCACTTATTTATTCAGTTATTTATTTTTTTAGTGTTACCGATACACCTAAAGGCTCAACTTATTTCAAGCCGAAAAAAGCCGGTGCAATGGAAGTCACCAGTATTTGGGATTTATTCTTTTATATTTTGATGACCATTCCTTTATATGCGACATTAAGCTTATTAACATGGAAATTATCACCCGCTGGCGTCAGTTTATTATCAAACTTTGCCGCAATTTTAATTTATATAGGTATCTGGGTATTATTCTTTTATAACGTGTATAAAATCGTCCACGTAAATGAAGAAAACTTAATGCAACCCATTGATGAAATTCATAAGTATAAATTTAAACAAGTGGCTATTTTAGATTTAGCGTACTTAATTACCTTTGGCTCTGAATTAGCCGTGGTTTCAATGTTACCAATGTTTTTCTACGATACCTTTCACGATTCACAAGGTATCACCGTGATACAAGCCGGTCTTTCTGCATCAGGTTTTGCGTTTATGAATTTAATCGCACGTCCTGGCGGTGGTTATATCAGTGATAAATTTGGACGTAAATTATCACTGTCTATTTTTATTATTGGTTTAGCTATTGGTTATTACTGCTTATCATTAATTACCTCAGACTGGCCACTGTTTGCTGTGATTATTTTAACCATGTGTTGTTCATTTTTCGTACAAGCGGGTGAAGGTGCAGTATTTGCAATGGTTCCTTTAATCAAACGTCGTATGACAGGACAAATTGCAGGTATGGTTGGAGCGTATGGTAATGTGGGGGCGGTCTTATTCTTAACCGTACTTTCTTTTGTTTCCCCTTCTGTTTTCTTTATGACCATTGCGGGCGGTGCATTAATTGTTTTAATCGCGGTACAATTTATCGAAGAACCTCAAGGTCACATGGTTGAAGTGCAAGAAGATGGTTCAGTAGAAATGATTGAATTAGATTAATACAGACTAACTATAAAATAATATCAATCATTTGGGGCGAAGGCTTTAGCCTTCATGTGTAATAAAAAATGAAGGCTAAAGCCTTCGTCCCAAATAACGTTATTTTATGCACACCCTCCTCCTCAGTAATTTAAGATGAAAAAATCCAGTCTAAAAATATCCATCGGTGCTTTTAGCGATAAAGGCATCAAATATCGTAATGAAGACTTCTTAGGAGCTAAAATTCCAGAAGGAGCCGCACTATTGCATAAAGGTATTACCGTTGGTATTGCAGATGGTATGAGCGGCAGTGATGCAGGGCATGAAGCCAGTCATTGTTGTATAGTCAGTTTTTTAAATGATTATTACAGCACCCCTGATTCATGGTCGGTTAAAAAGGCTGGACAAAAAATATTATCCGCGACCAATTCATGGCTGTATAGCCAAGGGCAATTACGCTATGAATCGGCTAAAGGTATGGTCAGTACTTTAAGTTTAATGGTATTTAAATCCACCACCGCTCATATTTTTCATATTGGCGATTCACGTATTTATCGTCTCCGTCATGGTGAATTAGAGCAAATAACCCGTGACCATCGTGTTTGGGTGTCTAAAGAAAAAAACTATCTCAATCGGGCGATGGGTATTGAGCCACGTTTAGAAGTCGATTATAAAACGCTACCCCTCGAAAAAGGCGATGTCTTTTTTATGAGTACCGATGGGGTGCATGATTTTATAACAGAAAAACAACTAATCAATACATTACAAACTGATACCGATTTAGATAGCATTGCAAATAGTCTAGTGCAGCAAGCCAGTGATAATAACAGCGATGACAACTTAAGCTGTCAATTAGTGCGTATCGATGAATTACCGCTTGCGAAAGAAGATGAAGTGTTACGCCAATATGAAAATTTGCCCTTTCCACCCCTTTTAGAAGCGGGCATGATACTCGATGGTTATAAAATTGAAGCCGAACTCCATGCCAGTAATCGCACGCAAATTTATCGAGCTTTTGATACTCATACGCAACAACAGGTTATTTTAAAAACCCCTTCCGTCTTATTTGAAGATGATACCCATTATATCGAACATTTTTTACATGAAGAATGGGCAGGAAAACGCATTAACAATGAAAATGTCTTAACCATATTGGAGTCTAACCGGGAAAAAACCTGCCTATATTATGTCACCGAATATCTAGGAGCCGAAACCCTACGCGACTGGATTGATGCTCACCCCAAACCCGCGATTAAAGATGTCAGAGCGATTATTGAACAGATTGCCAAAGGCTTACGGGCATTCCATAAAATGGAAATGCTGCATCAAGATTTAAAACCTGAAAATATCATGTTAGATGCTCAAGGCATCGTAAAAATTATTGATTTTGGTTCCGTAAAAATAGCGGGGATTGCTGAGTTATCCCCTATTGAGAATCAAAGCGATGAAAATGTATTAGGCACCTTAAATTATACCGCCCCCGAATATCATTTAGGGCAACGCGGCACGGTGAAATCTGATTTATTTTCACTCGGTGTTATTACTTATGAAATGATAAACGGTGTGTTACCTTTTGGTGGTGATATGCCTGAAAAACCGAATAAAATTAATCTCGCAAAAATGCGTTATGTACCGAGTTTTCAAAATAATACCATGGTACCTGCATGGATTGATGGGGCATTAAAACGAGCCACCCATATCACCCCGCAAACCAGGTATGAAGAATTATCAGAATTTTTATATGATTTAAATACCCCGAACCCCTTATATTTAAAACATGGTAATACAGCACCACTCATGGAACGTAACCCTGTTGGCTTTTGGAAAATGCTAACCGCCCTCTCAGTTTTACTCAATATCGTGTTGCTGTATTTTAATTCAATACCTTAACTCTTTTTCACATAGCCCACCACACAATTTCGCGTGGTTTCTTTTGCTTCATAAAGAGCTTGATCAGCTTGTTCTACTAAATTAATAACGTCTGCTTTTTTACCTTCAAATGTTGCACTTGCCACCCCAAAACTCATCGTAACGACCTTACTTACCTTTGAACCTTTATGTTCAATCGCCAAATTTTCAACTGCAACTCGTAATTTTTCAGTAATATTCTCTGCCTGCTGCTGAGAGGTATGCGGCAAAATAATCACAAATTCTTCACCACCATAACGGGCGACATAATCTGTTTTTCGATATAACGTCGTTGCCATTATTTGAGCAACTGCCTGTAAACAGCTATCACCGCCAATATGCCCGTAAGTATCATTAAACGGTTTAAAATAATCAATATCCGACATTATTACTGCTAATGACTCATTATTACGTTGTGCATGACTCATTTCTTTACTCAGCGTTAATTCAAAATCACGTCGATTAGGAATACCTGTCAAACCATCTAATGACACCAAACTTTCCATCTTGTTAAACTTTCGCTCAATACGCAGCACCATAAATAAAACCAATTCAACGATAATAAATCCTATAATCCCATATAAAATATTTAATTGTGTATTAAGATGAAAATTATTAACATCGGTTGTTACATCCTCCCAAACGAGTTTAGAACCTACTGGTGGTAATGATAAATTTTTTGTCCCGCGGTAATCCCTTAATGGAACATAATAAATACTATAATATCGATTATCTTTCTGAATAATATGCATATTTTTCTTAGCTTTATTAATATTCATATCATTAACTGCTAATATTATCGTCTTGGTTTCCTCTACAGAACGTGAAGTCGATTCAATAAAGCAACCACATGTCGCTAACAAACTACCAAAACGTTTTTCAATGGCTTTAAGCCACATATTTTCAGTCACATGTGCCTCTGTTAATAAAATAGCACTGCCTACATTATGTATATCATCAATAATTTTTAGCACCCCCTGATACGACGTACCTACCTCAACAGCACCCACATAAACACGTTCATTAGCCTCATTAACTGCGAAAACAGGCATCACCCCTCTTAATCCAGAATAAACACGCCCTGTTTCAAATCCTATCCGTTGTTGCTGGGTCGCATTAGTATCCACAATGGTATAACGTACCTCATCCATGCGATCACCAAATTTATCAGGCTTGTGAGCACGAAGAAAACTTAAACTACCAGGACCTAAATGATAATGTAATTGACGCACATCAAATTTTGCCATCATTTCATTCCAACCTGGCTGAATTTTAAGCAACATTTTTTGACGTATGATGTTCGCCTCAACACTCTGCGAACCTTCCGCTTCAACGGCTAATTTACCCTGTAAAAATAATTGATTTAAACCTTTATGATGCGTGACATGTGTTGCTAACTGCAACATATTACGCATAGTCATATCTTCTGCTATATTAATTACCTTTATATGATTATCTGCACGTCGTAATAAATCATCATCTAAAACAGTTTTAGCATTCCAGTAATTAACCGCAACAAACGCTGAATCAGATAAAATTAAAATTGATGTAATAGCAACAATTAAAAGTCGGCGATATTTTTTTCTATTTTTTGGCATCTATTTTTTAATCCTGTTTAATGTAAACATATCTCAATTCACGCTTCTGCTGGCGTTAAGTGTTTACGCGGCATAAATTTCATCACCACAATCGAAACCACTGCCACTGCAATTAATGTCCCCGCTAATACTGGACGATACGCAATCCACGCCATCGCAATAGTCAACATCGCACAGGGTAAGGTTATCAAAAAAGCTAAAATACCGGTTCCCATCGCAATTAAATTACCTAAAAATGGAATAACACTGCCCACTACTGCCAAAGGTTTAAAGACCATGCTTAACCCTAACCACATCATAAAAACACCACCGACGCGAATTGCCCATGTCATCATGGTATTTTCTTGTTGAGCCTGTGCAAACATCGCATTCGCATCCATCATGCCCATTTCTAATAAATCAATAGGGCTACCGGCTTTAGTTTGATAACCACTAAAACTGCCCCCTTGTTGTTGAGCCACTAAACTAATATTAATCGGGTTGACTACTTGAAAACTGACTTTCATATCGCCAATTTGCGGATTACTGGGATTATTGCCGATATATAAACCATTGCCTGTTTTAGTGACCGATTGTCCTGATAATAATGTGGGGGACTGTATATTGTGAAGACTTAAATCAGTCTGACCCCCTATTCGACTTACCTGAGACGTATTTAATTTAAATGCACCTAACATCACCTGCTGTGCCTGCTCAGTTTTTCGCTGATATAACAAACTCGGATTAGCATGCCCTGAAGCCCGTTTAAACTGACTAGAATTAATTTCACGGCTACTCCAGTCTTTATGATAGCTGTAGGTTTTAATGGTCTCTTTAGTGCCACCGACTTTTTCTTTAGTTTCGGTTTGCACATTTTCTTGCCATTGATACATGGAAACCTGACGCATTAATTTAATTGCCGTTGCCGACACACCAAACACCTCATCACGCAATATCTGTTCAGTGGTCGCTAAACCTTGGGTATGTACTAATTTACCATTATTAGCGGGTATAACCTTATCAGCAAGGACAGCAATCACCGCACCCAGCCCTTCGTTTAAGCTATTGTAGCGTTCAACAGAACGCCCTTCATTCCACCATAACAACGGAAAGGCGGCTATAAATAAAAGAATACCGAATAAAATGCCTTTGATAGAACTTCCAACACGGCTAAACCAATTTTCACTGGTGACTTCACTAAACGAATCATTATCCATCGTACGTCCTCTTTATTTTAATTATAAAAAAAGGCTATCATAAAAAAGCATTTATAAATATAGTTGAACCTTTTTTTATTCAATACAGAGATAAACTAAACCGTTTAGTTTATACTAATGCTTATTGTTATACTTTTTTAAAAACTATCATCACCATGCCCTCTAATCTCAGTAATTTGAAACGCGATAGTATTATTACAGGTGCCACACGTTTATTTTTAGAACAAGGATTTAATAACGTTAGCATGGAGAAAGTTGCTCAAGCAGCCCCTGTTTCTAAAGCAACCTTATATAATTATTTTGATAGCAAACATAGCTTATTAGTTGCCGTTGTCGATGAACTTTGTCACGCTATTAGCCAGACATTTGAAACCTTATCAACAGATATTAATAAGGTTGAAAGTAATTTAAAACAAATTGCTTTATCTTTTATGGACTTAATTTATTCTAAAGAAGGTATTGCGATTTATGGGTTAATTATTGCCGAATGTAAAACCTTTCCAGAATTGGGTATTTTAATTTATCAAGTCGCTCTCAAAGATTCTTTATTGCAATTAGAACAGTATTTACAAGCACTTAATAACACAACAACCTTTAACATTGATGATACAGCTTTTGCAGCGAATGCTTTTTTTGGCGTATTGAAAGGTGAGCAGCATTTTCAATGCTTGTTAAATATTAAAGCATTGCCAACACAGCTTGAAAAGCAGACTTATATAAATAAAATTATTCCACTGTATATGCAAGGATTTCTTCATGACACGCATTAAAATAAAACCACTCTGGTTTGCGATATTCTTGACACAAAATAGCTTCGCCGCTGAAAGTTTAACCGATGTATTTGCGATTGCCATGCGACAAAATCAACAGTTAATGGCAGCAAAAATGAATACCCGTGCATCAACGCAACAAGTACTTGCCGCAAAAGGTCAACATTTACCACAAATAAGTATTCAAGGTGGTTATACTCAACTCAGTAATACGCCAGCAGCAAAAACAACAGTGGCTGGAAATCCTGCACAATTTCCTATGGCACAAGCGGGAAGTGCCAATGCACAAGCATTAATCAGTTTACCTATCTTTACTAGCTGGCGTATTAGTCATGATATTGCCTCAGCTAAAGCGAATAAACAGGCTATTACACAACATGAAATAACCACCGCATTAGCAATTAAGTTACAGGTTGCCCAAGCATTTATTGCTATTTTTCGCATACAAAAATCATTAGACGTAGCACAAACACATGTTACTAGCCTTGAGTCACATACTAAAGATGTGAACAACCTATATAAACAAGACATGGTTGCACGTAATGATTTATTGGCCGCTGATGTGAGTTTAAAAAATGCAGAACAAACTGTATTACAAATTGAAAATCGACTTAATATTGCCAAGGCACATTTTAATCAATTACTTAATCGAGACTTAACTACTGACGTGGATTTACGTGAAGAATTTCCGCAAATACAACAAGGTAATTTTGCAACACTCAAAGCACAGGCATTAATTAAACGCCCTGAACTATCCGCCTTAACTGCACAAATAGAAGTACTTAATGAACAGTCAGCAAGTATTAAAGCCCAACTCTTACCACAGATAAATATTAACGGTGGCTATCAATACACCCAAAATCGTTATCAAGTGTATGAAGGTATGTGGATGGCGAGTGCAAATGTTCAATGGACACCTTATGATGGCTCGACAAGGCATCGTAGCCATGCCTTAGTACAACAAGCTAATGCTTTAATGGCACAACGTAATGATGTCAGTAATCAGATTGCCTTACAAGTACGCCAAGCTTGGCTAGATTTACAGGAAGCACAAAAGCGACTCAGCATTACTGAACAATCCATAAACCAAGCAAATGAAAATTTAAAAGTAAGTAATGAGCGTTATCAACAAGGTGTTACCGCACATACTGAAGTATTAGATGCTGAAACCTTACGCATTCAAGCCTACGATAATTTTAATAACGCCCGTTATGATGTGGTGATGGCTAATTTAAGCTTACGTCGTGCCCTCGGCACCTTATAAAAGCTGTATTTAAAGAGAAATTTAAGAAAATGAATATAATTATGCTGCAAACACAGAGACCAGCTAAAGCTTTGATAGCTATCTTATTGCTAAATTTATTAATTGGCTGTAATAATGATATGCCTACGACCAAAGCCGTCATTCCTACAGTACGTCTGGCAACTATTACTGCGAATGATAATATCGTAAAACGACGTTTTACAGGACGGGTTGAAGCCATCAGCACCGTTGATTTATCTTTTCAAGTCCCTGGAAAAATAACAAAATTATCTGCTCAAGAAGGTACTTTTATTAGCAAAGGCGACTTAATTGCGGCGCTTGATGAACATGATTATCGTTTAGCCGTTGAACGTGCAAGTGCACAATTTAAACTGGCAAAGCTTGATGTTAAGCGTAAACGCAACTTACAACGCTCAGGCTCATTACCTAAAGCCGCACTAGATCAAGCAGAAACAAATTTTCAGCTAAGTCGTGTGGCGTTAGAAACTGCCAAACAAAATCTGTCTTATACAAAAATCATAGCTCCTTTTGATGCCTTAATTAGCACGCGTTTAATAGATAATCATGCTAATGTTGGAGCTTATCAAGCAATTGTCCGCGTACAAGCATTAACCGAATTACGCGTCCATATTCATATTCCCGAAGACTTAGTACCCTTGTTAGAACAAACAGATAATTTTAATGCCGTAGCCGTTTTTAAGGATAGACCGACACAACGTTTTCCCATTCAATACCGCGAACATATCACTGAAGCGGGTAATGTTGCCCAAACCTATGAAGTTATTTTTGGCTTATCACGTGAACAAAATGAACACGTATTACCTGGCATGACTGTTGCGGTCATTATTAGCAAAAAAAATGAGACAAGTTCGGCTGACTTAAATATTCCTATCAGTGCGCTTGATTATGATACCCAAGGCTCGCCACGAGTATGGATTTTTAAGCCACAAGAAAAAATAGTTGTCTCGCAAAATATTCGCTTAAGCACTCGCTTAAAAAAGAATATTATTGTATTGGAAGGTATCAGCGTAGGTGATCAAATTGTGACTGCGGGTGCACATTTATTACGAAATAACATGCCTGTACGTCCTTTTATTAGCTATTAACAAGGAGATTATTGATGAATTTTCAAATTGCACAGGCAGCTATCGAACGTCCTGTTAATACATGGTTATTAGTTTTAGTTTGTTTTATTGGGGGTTTATGGGGGATTAAAAGTGTCGGTCGTTTAGAAGACCCAGCTTTTACCATTAAACAAGCCCTCGTGATAACCGCTTATCCTGGTGCAACAGCATTGGAAGTAGAGCAAGAAGTCACCGAATTATTGGAATCAAATATTCAGCAATTACCGCAATTAAAACGTATTACCTCAAAATCTAAGCCAGGTATCTCGGAAATTACTGTCGAAATGCAAGATACCTATGATAAAAACACCATACCTCAAGTCTGGGATGAATTGCGTCGTCGCGTCACTGATGTACAAAAAAATCTACCTCAAGGCACATACCCTTCAATCGTTAATGATAATTTTGGCGATGTTTATGGTATTTTTTACGCGATTACGGCACCGGATTTTTCTTATCAAGAAATTCAAGATTTATCAGTTTTTTTACGCCGTGAATTATTAACAATCCCAAATGTTGCTAAGGTTGAAACAGCCGGTGAGCAAAAAGAAACCATTTATATTGAAATTTCTAGTCAACGCGTTGCACATATGGGGCTTTCAATGCAACAAGTGATAGCAATGGTACAATCAGAAAATACCATAAGTGACGCTGGTGCAGTGACCATTGACGGACGACGTATTCGAATTGTATCTGGTGAAGGCTTTGATTCCTTAGCACAAATTGAAGCATTGCGTTTTGGTAAACCAGGCACGACTGAGCAAATTAGCTTAATTGACATTGCGACGATTTATCGTGACAGCACTGAAATACCCGAACATTTAGTACGCTTTAATGGCAAAGCTGCCTTTACACTTGCGGTATCAGGAGCTGCTGATGCAAATATTGTCACCATTGGGCAGGCAGTGGAATCACGATTAACTGAACTAAAAGCACGTATACCGCTAGGTGTTGAAATTCAACCGATTTATGAGCAGCATAAGGTTGTTGATGCTTCGATTGATGGATTCATTGAAAATTTAATTATCTCGGTTGCTATTGTTATTGTAGTACTATGCTTAATGATGGGCTGGCATATTGGTTTAATTGTTGGTGCAACCTTATTACTAACAGTATTAGGCACATTGCTATTCATGAGTATTTTTAGCATTGATATGGAACGTATTTCATTAGGTGCACTGATTATTGCAATGGGTATGATGGTTGATAATGCAATTGTTGTTGCTGAAGGTATGTTAATTAACATGCAGCGAGGCATGGCGACTAAAGAAGCAGCTTGCACCGCAACAAATCGCACTCAAGTACCTTTACTTGGAGCAACAATAATTGGCATTATGGCCTTTTCAGGTATAGGCTTATCGTCGGATGTAACGGGTGAATTTTTATTTTCTTTATTTGCGGTGATTAGTTTTTCTTTAATGCTAAGTTGGATATTAGCGATTACAGTCACGCCTTTATTTGGTTATTTATTTTTAAACGTTAAACATTTAGAGAATGATACTGACCCTTATGCAGGCTTGGGCTATAGAGTGTATCAAATGCTCCTAAATGGCGTATTACATGCCCGTATTATCACTGTACTCGTATTAATTAGCATTACAGCCATCTGCTTCGCTGGTTTTGCATCCGTTAAACAAGAGTTTTTTCCCTACTCTAATAGTCCATTATTTTATATTCATTACCAACTCCCTGAAGGTACTGATATTCGTCATACGGCAGATGATATGGATGAAATGGAACCATTAATTCGTGCTCAATCTGGTGTCGTTTCAACCACTAGCTTTATTGGTCATGGTGCGAGTCGCTATATGTTAACTTATAACCCTGAGCTGCCGAATACCTCTTATGGCGTCTTTATTGTCCGCGTCTCAGAACGAAACCAAATTGACGCACTCGCTGCAAATTTAAAACAAACACTTAGCCAACGTTACCCTAACGCACAAGTGCGTACTGAACGTTTAGTTTTTGGTCCTGCGGCAGCAGCTAAAATTGAAGTCAGATTTTCAGGGGCAGACCCCATTATATTACGCAACTTAAGCGAGCAAGCAACGGCGATTATGGGTATAAACCCTGCTCTCATTGATGTGCGTAATAATTGGCGTCAACAAGAACCGGTATTAACACCTATTTTTAACGCAGAACGGGCACGTATAGCAGGTATTGGGCTTAATGAAGTCGCATTAAGTTTACAATTTGCGACCACAGGGGTGCACGTGAGTACATACCGTGAAAATAATAAATTAATTCCTATTATCATTAGACCACCCGATATAGAGCGTCATGATATAAGTCGTCTTAATGATCGCCTCGTTTATAGTGCTATAACGCAACGCTTAGTGCCTATTAGTCAAGTAATTGATCGTTTTGAAATTCAAAGTGAAGAAGTCTTAATTGGTCGTCGTAATCGTGTACGTACATTGACTGCACAAGCAGATCCCGCTCTAGGTTTAACAGCACACTATGCTCGCAACCAAATTAAAGCACAGATTGAAGCCATTCACTTACCTGATAATTATAAAATGGAATGGGGCGGCGAATTTGAAACATCTCGTGATGCCCAAACAGCCTTAAATTCAAAATTACCGATGAGTATGCTTATTATGTTAATCATTAGTATTTTGTTGTTTGGTAAAGTGCGTCAGCCCTTAATTATCTGGTTAATCGTCCCTATGTCAGTGTGTGGTGTCGTCATTGGATTATTGGTAACAGGCAAACCCTTCAGTTTTATGGCACTACTCGGATTATTGAGTTTATCAGGTATGTTAATGAAAAATGCCATTGTTTTAGTTGATGAAATTGATACGCAAATTGCAGAAGATAAAGAGCATTATGACGCGATTATTCATGCAAGTGTTAGCCGTATACGTCCGGTTTTTTTAGCGGCAGCAACTACTATTTTAGGTATGTTACCTTTAATCAATGATCCATTTTTTGCCAGTATGGCAGTCACTATTATGGGAGGGCTTGCATTTGCAACCTTATTAACTTTAATTGCTGTGCCGGTATTTTATGCGTTATTTTTTAAAATTAAACCACCGATGATAAAAAATACACACTAAATTAATATCGCTATTCTATTAATGCTTTTACCCAGCCTATATTAAGAGGTTTTTCGCTCTTTGCGATAAAATAATGTCTTATTCATTCGCATTAAAATCAATAGGATTTTTGAAAACTTAATTTATAATCTCCTCTTAACTCTTTTTTTCCTATCTGCCATGAATCCAGCCTTTTATTATCGTCTTATTCCGGTTATTTTTTTATTAATATATGCCGTTTTTGAACTGCAAACCAATTTGTTTCAACGTCCTGCTGATATTTTATTACCCAAAGGTCAAACGCCCAAACTAAGTCAACCATTAAAAATTGATAAACCGTGTGTTGATTTACATCCCGAATGGCGAACCGCACAACGGATTGATAATGTTGACATCGCAGAATCGAAACTCTGTGAACCTGATGATCCGAATCATATTGCCGCGTTTGTATTAGGTATGAATAATATTTCTATGCGTACCTTAATGAATACTCAGCTTGCGGAAGATGCCTTAACTAAATCTGATGATTTAGATGGTGATGGTGATCCTGATATTATCCATATTAAATTAGAAGTGATTGAACTTAATGGCAGCTCACCCGATAGTGAAAACCCGTTTCCGATTTATGAAATTGCTCCCAGTATTCAACCTGGCATGTGGGCTTTTTCACCTAAATTACGCGGCATGAGTGTTAAAAATTTCCGTTCGCAAAAAGCTAATTCGATTCTCCGCGCCCCGTCACCGGTTATTCGTATTGAACAAGGTGATAAGGTTTATATTACCTTAGAAAATACCCATTATTTCCCGCATACGCTACATTTTCATGGTGTTGACCACGCCTTTAAAACCAGCAGTGGCGGTGATAATGATGGCGTACCA
>CAJVYO010000003.1 GCA_913009515.1 uncultured Methylococcaceae bacterium | reverse complement strand
GAGGTTATTGCCAGTGAGATAAGTGCTGAAAAAGAAGCTGAATTTACAACCGCTAATATTCTTACCAATTTAGCTGATTTTAATAAAGACGATGATGATTTTGTTGCGTTAGATGTAGAGGAAATTGAAGTCCCTGTAGAGCTTATTAAAGAACCAAGAATTTATCAGCGTCCACATATCGATTTATTAGAAACCAGAGAGCAGGATATTTATGCCTATTCTGAGGAAGAGCTAGAAAATTTATCCAGAACTGTTGAGGAAGCTTTAAAAAGTTATAAAGTCTCAGTTGAAGTGATGGGTGTTTATCCGGGGCCTATTATTACGCGTTTTGAATTATTACTCGCTCCAGGGATTAAAGTAAGTCGAGTCACGGGGCTTGCCAAAGATTTGGCGAGAGCCATGTTAGTTACCAGCGTGCGAGTGGTAGAAATTATTGAAGGTACGCCGTATGTGGGGCTAGAGATTCCAAATCAACAACGTGAAATGGTGGAATTTCGTGAAGTGATTGCATCAGATACTTTTCAATCGGCTAAATCGCGTTTAACGCTGGCCTTAGGCAAGGATGTTGCTGGAAAAATTGTGACCTTTGATTTAGGTAAAATGCCACATTTATTGGTTGCAGGTACTACCGGTTCGGGTAAGTCGGTGGCGATTAATACCATGATTTTAAGCTTGTTATATAAGGCAACGCCTGAGCAAGTGAGAATGATTATGATTGACCCTAAAATGCTGGAACTATCGGTTTATGAAGGGATACCGCATTTATTAGCCCCTGTGGTGACGGATATGAATGATGCTCAAAGTTCATTACGTTGGGCGGTTGCAGAAATGGAACGGCGTTATAAATTAATGTCTAAAGTGGGCGTTAGAAATTTAGCGGGTTTCAATGAATTAATTGAAGCGGCAGCAGCAAAAGGCGAAACCATTCGTGATCCACTTTATCAAAGCGTGAGTGCCTTAGCCGCAGGTGAATCGTATCCCGTGTTATCAACATTACCCAGTATTGTCATTGTTATCGATGAATTAGCCGATATGATGATGATTGTCGGTAAAAAGGTAGAGGAACTCATTGCGCGTTTAGCACAAAAAGCACGGGCAGCAGGGATTCATTTGATTTTAGCCACGCAACGTCCTTCGGTTGATGTATTGACGGGTTTAATTAAGGCAAATGTGCCGACACGGCTTTCTTTTCAAGTGTCTTCACGGATTGATTCAAGAACTATTTTAGATCAAGGTGGCGCGGAGGCGTTATTGGGTAATGGCGATATGTTATTTTTGCCATCAGGTACCAGTATTCCTGTGCGAGCGCATGGTGCTTTTGTGGGTGACCAAGAAGTGCATAATGTAGTGGATTATATTGTTGCCCAAGGGTCGGCTAACTATACAATGAATATTATTGAATCAGGCTCAGAAAATAGTAATGTACAGACTGACGCAGTTGATGAAAAAGACCCACTTTATGAGGAAGCAGTGCGTTTTGTGAATGAGACTGGAAAGGCATCTATTTCTAGTGTGCAGCGACGCTTTAAAGTCGGTTACAATCGTGCAGCAAGAATGATTGACCAAATGGCGGAAAATAAGGTCGTTAGTGAGCCAGAAGGCAATGGTTCGCGTAGAGTCTTAAATAAAGAATAAAATTTAAAGTTAACAGGATAAATATTATGTTGAGAGATTATTTACCATTATGTTGGTTACAAGGTTATGCTGAAGACTTACCAACAGATAGGCGGTTTTTATGGATTAATTTAGGTATTTATTTGGTTGTTGGACTCTTTATTCAAGCGAATATTAATGATCCCGTGGAAGCGTTTATTCAGATAATTATTGAGTTTTTAGTGACCTTAGTCTTTATTTGGGGCATGTTATTAAAAGATGGTGGTTTATATAATTTTGAGCGGTTTTTAACGGCTATTTTAGTCTGTGAAAACTTTATTTATACCTTAGCGCTGCCACTTGCTTTTTGGTATATTTTTGCCAAAGGGACGGATATGATGATTTATCCTATTTACATCGGGGTTGCATTGATATTATGGTCTATTGTTATTATTGCCAATTTATTATCGGGTATGTTTAATTTTGATTGGAAAATTGGCGGGATATGGTCAGTCGGATATTTTTTTATTACTTACTTAGGGTCGTTTATGTTACTGCTAATGATATAGTCAATGTTAAAATAAAAAAGTTTAAGAGAATAGAATAAATTAATTAAAAATTTTGGAAAAAAAATGACAACAATATTGGCAGTAGATGATTCTGCATCGATGAGACAAATGGTGAATTTCACTCTGAAAGGTGCGGGCTATACGGTGGTTGATGCCGTAGATGGGGATGATGCACTGATTAAGGCTCAGGAACAGGTGTTTGATTGTATTGTTACCGATGTGAATATGCCTAATAAAGACGGTATTACTTTAATCAGAGATTTAAGAGCCATACCTGATTATAAATTTACACCTATGCTAATGTTGACTACTGAGTCGGGTATGGAGAAAAAACAGCAAGGTAAGGCAGCAGGGGCGACAGGTTGGATTGTAAAGCCGTTTAATCCTGACCAATTACTTAAAACGATTAAAAAAGTTTTAGGCTAGATTGAGTTAATATTATTTTGTTCTTGAACGTGTACAGGGTATTCAATGTCTATTGATATGGAGCAGTTTCACCAAGTTTTTTTTGAAGAAAGTTTCGAATGCTTGGATGCGATGGAAACCGGATTATTAAATCTTGATATGGGAGCTGTTGATTCCGAAGAGATTAATACCATTTTTAGAGCGGCTCATTCTATTAAGGGTGGCAGTGGCACCTTTGGCTTTGATAATGTGGCAGCTTATACGCATGTCATGGAAACGCTATTAGATGAAATGCGTGATGGGCGACGAGATGTTACTCAGCAAGCTGTTGAGGTTCTATTAGGTTCAGTTGATTGTTTAAGAGAAATGCTCAATGCGATTGAGGCGAAAGAGCCGGTTGATGAATCGCGTGTTGCAGAGCATAAAAAATCATTAGAAACTGAGTTAAATTCAGCACAATCCACCACGGATGAGAGTGAGTCGACGCCAGTGGTTCAAGAAGCGGTGACACCTGAACCTACTGTCGCTGCAAGTATTGAAGCAAGTGTGTTAGCAAGTCCTGTTGTTTGGGATATTAAATTTGTCCCCCACGAGGATTTATTAGTCACAGGTAATGATCCTGTGCGCATGTTTAGAGAATTAGCTGAATTAGGTAAATTAGACGTAACCATTAATTTAGAAGGTTTACCCGATAATCTTGATGGCTTGAACCCAGAATTTTGTTATCTTGCATGGGATTTAGTGTTAACAGCAGATGTTGGCAAAGACGAAATTGATGATGTGTTTGCATGGGTTGAAGATGAATGTGATTTAAGTATTGTTTTACGCGATCCTGTCGTTGTTCCATTAAATAATACGGATGATACGCAAGCACTGGTTTTACCTGAGATAGTCGCACCCGTTCAGGAAGTAATGGCAGCAGCTGAAGAAATTACCGAGCCTGAGCCTACTGAAGAAAGTGTAGAAATCACCGATGAAACGACGGTGATAGTCGCACCGAAAGAAAAATCAGCAGAAAAGAAAAAAGCAGCCTCACATACGGCATCGATTCGTGTTGATACTGGAAAAATAGATGGCTTAATTAACATGGTAGGCGAGCTAGTTATTATTCAATCTATGTTGAGTTTAGCCGGTGAGAATTTTTCAACAGATAATTTAGATAGATTAAAATTAGGCTTATCACAGTTAGAACGCCATACACGCGAATTGCAAGAAAGCGTTATGAATATTCGTATGTTGCCGATTAATTTTGTGTTTAGTCGTTTTCCACGATTAGTACATGATTTAAGCCTTAAACTTGAGAAAAAAATAGAATTAAAATTGGTCGGTGAAAATACCGAGGTTGATAAAACCGTTATTGAAATGATTAGTGACCCTTTGGTTCACTTAGTGCGTAATAGTTTAGATCATGGTATTGAAATTCCTGAAGAGCGCTTAAAAAAGGGCAAACCTGAAACCGGCTCAATTACCTTAGCGGCTTATCATCGAGGCGGTAATATTGTTATTGAAGTCAAAGATGATGGTAAAGGTTTAAATAAAGAAGTCTTACGTCAAAAAGCGATAGAAAAAGGCCTGATTGCTGACAATGCGATTTTAACGGACAAGCAAATTTATCATTTAATTTTTATGGCAGGTTTTTCTACGGCGGAAAAGTTAACCGATGTTTCCGGACGTGGTGTCGGCATGGATGTGGTACGTCGAAATATTCAAGAGTTAGGCGGCAGTGTAGAAATTGATTCAGAACTCGGTGTGGGTTCAACCATGAGTATTAGCTTGCCGTTGACCTTAGCTATTTTAGATGGGCAGTCGATTACGGTAGGCGATGAAACTTATATTATTCCACTTTCTGCGATTGTTGAATCGATGAATATGGAAGAAGGACAGATTAATCATGTGGTCGGTAAAGGCGAAGCCTTTTTATTGCACGGTGAATATTTGCCTATTATTCGTTTGCACGAAATATTTAATATTACCTCCGTTAAATCATCAAATCTAATAGAAGGCACGGTGGTGGTAGTTGATGGCTTAGATGGCAGTCGATGTGGTTTATTTGTTGATGAATTATTAGGTCAACAACAGGTTGTTATTAAATCGTTAGAGAAAAATTACCGCTCTATTGATGGCATATCAAGTGCAACTATTTTAGGCGATGGTTCCGTTGCCCTGATTTTAGATATTCCGGGGCTTATTAAATTATCAAACCAGTAAATAGCATCATATAGTTATGGAATCAGTGAAAGAACAAGCATTTCAAGAAGATAAAGTTAAAATATTATCTCAATTTTTAAGCTTTAAATTAGGCAATGAAGAGTATGCTGTCGATATATTAAGCGTGCAAGAGATTAGAAGTTGGGAGCCTGTTTCACGGATTCCCAATACACCTGCCTATGAAAAAGGGGTGGTGAATCTTCGTGGTGATATTGTGCCGATTATTGATTTGCGAGAACGCTTTAATTTAGGAAATTTAGAGTATGATAATTTAACGGTTGTGATTGTGTTGCAATTTAGTTTTCAGGATGTGACGCGTATTATGGGTTTTGTGGTGGATAGTGTGTCTGATGTGGTTGCCGTGGACAGTCAGATTATTCAAAATTCGCCTAATTTTGGTGCGAAAGTAAGTATTGAGTTTATTAATGGATTAGTCGAAATAAATGAACGCATGTTAATGATTCTTGATGTGGAAAAATTATTTAAATTAGAAGGTATTGATGATAATGGCGATACTGAAAGTGATAAGAATTAAAGCATGATAACTAGGGTTGAGAGTGTCAAATTTTATAAATTGCTGGGTGAGGAAGTTTCATAATGAGAGTTAATATGCCGGTGACAGATACAGAAGTCATCATGAAAGAAGGTACTATTTTAGTAACGCGTACTGATTTAAAGGGCGTTATTACCTATGCAAATGATGAGTTTGTTGCAATTAGTGGTTTTAGTTATGAGGAATTAGTTGGCTCTAGCCATAATATAGTCAGGCACCCTGAGATGCCGGCAGCGGCGTTTAAAGATTTATGGGCAACTATAAAAGCCGATAAGCCTTGGACACAATTAATTAAGAATAGAACAAAATCCGGTGATTATTATTGGGTTGAGGCAAATGTAACGCCTATTTTTAAAGCCGGTACGCGTGAGGTAACGGGATTTTTATCCGTACGTTATGCGCCATCACGATCTCAAATTAATACAGCGGAAGCGTTGTATACTAAATTGCATGCGAATAGTGAATTAGAGCTTAAAGATACCGGCATAAAGTGTATCTTTAAAAAAGTGAAAGAAATACCGATTAAATTCAAATTGATGTTGGTGACGCTGTTATTTTTATTGCCTAATATTTGTGTCATGAAATCACTGTTTGAGAGTGAACAGTTTGCACATTTAAGTGGGGTGGTTTCGTTGTTATTATTAGCTATCATCATACTGTATGGCGTGGCTGATGATATGTTGAAAATGATTAAAAATTCTCGACATATTTTGCATAATTTAGTCGATAATAATTTTAGAAATAAAATTGATTTAAGCCGAAATGATGAAATAGGGCTGTATTTACAAAATTTATATTCGGCTCAAGTTAAACTTAATGCCGACTTAGCCTATTCTAATCAGGTTTCTAATGAATCATTACGATTAAAGCAAGCATTAGATAGTGTGAGTTCTGCGGTGATGGTTGCTGATATGAATTTGAACATTATTTATATGAATCCTGCGGTTAAGGAACTATTTTCTAAGGCAGAAGACAGTATTAAACAACAGTTTAAAGGCTTTGAAGTTAATAAGTTGTTAGGTGCAAATATTGATATGTTTCATAAAAATCCGAGTCATCAGCGTAATATTTTAAAATCCTTGAGTAGTACATTTAGCTCTGAAATTCAGGTGGGTGCTCATACCATGAATTTAACCGCAAATCCTGTGTTAAATGAAAGCAATGAATGTTCAGCGATTGTGGTGGAGTGGATTGACCGTACTGAGGAATTAGCGGTTGAAAAAGAAATCGCTGATCTTGTGATTGCGGTTAAAGAAGGGGATTTATCAAGTCGCATTAATCTCAATAATAAAGAAGGTTTTTTTGAGACCTTAAGTACAGGGGTTAATGATTTAAGTGATGCGATAGAGCCAGTGTTCTTAGACATTAATAATATTATGGATAATATTTCTAATGGTAATTTAACACAACAAATCACCAATGATTATAGCGGTGTGTATGGCGAGTGTAGTGCCAGTATTAATAGCACTATTGATAAATTAGGCTCTATATTTAGTCAAATTAATGATTCATCGAAATTTATTGTCAGTGCATCGAATGAGATAGCTAGTGGTAATAATAATTTATCTGAGCGGGTTGAATCTCAAGCATCAAGTTTAGAAGAAACCGCATCAAGCATGGAACAGCTAACCAGTACCGTGAAGACCAATGCAGACAATGCACAGCAAGCCAATAAATTATCTAGTTCAGCATGGGAATTAGCTGAAAAAGGCGGTGAGGTTGTGGTGTCTGCGGTGAATGCGATGTCTGAAATTAATGACAGTAGTACCCGTATCGGCGAAATGATTGGCGTGATTGATGAAATTGCCTTCCAAACTAATTTATTAGCATTGAATGCGTCAGTTGAAGCGGCAAGAGCCGGTGAGCAAGGTCGAGGCTTTGCGGTGGTAGCGACAGAGGTGCGTAATTTGGCACAGCGTAGTGCAGTGGCTGCTCGTGAAAGTAAAGAGTTGATTCAAACCAGTATACAACGTGTGCGTACCGGTACAAATTTTGTGAATGAGGCGGGTGATGCCTTATCTGAAATTGTTGGAGGCGTGAAAGGCGTCGGTGATATTATTGCTGAAATTGCCTCTGCGAGTACCGAACAATCTCAAGGAATAGAACAAGTTAATATCGCTATTTCACAAATGGATGAAATTACACAACAAAATGCGGCATTAGCGGAAGAAGCATCGGCGGCTAGTGTGTCTATGAATGAACATTCGCAAAATATGATGAAGTTATTAAACTTTTTTACCTTAAATCCAAGTGAAAATGATGTGCTGGCTTCTTCGTTTTCCAGTTATGATGAATTTGTGTTACCAACAATAACCACACCTTCTCCGGTTGCAGCTGCTAGTCAGCCTAAACCTCACGCTTCAGCTGTTGTCGCCACTAAGCCTTTAGTCGGGATACAGCATGAAGATGATGAATGGGATGAATTCTAAGTATATAGCATAATGAGAGCGTTATAATGGATTCATCGGCAATGACACAATACTTAACATTTGATTTATTAGGTGAAATGTATGGTGTTGAAATTCTGAAAGTAAAAGAGATTCGGGGTTGGGAAGAGATTAGAGATATTCCCAACACACCTGATTATATTAAGGGGGCTTTAAATTTACGCGGGGAAATTATTCCTATTGTAGATTTAAGAGTGCGTTTTATGATGGGCGAAGTGACCTATACGCCGATTACGATTATTATTATTTTAGCGGTGCAAACGGATACGGGAGAAACAGTGATCGGCATTGTGGCTGATGCGGTCTCTGATGTATTGGATATTAGTCGTGATGATATTCAGGAAAAACCCAATTTAGGCTCGAAAATTGATATGCAGTTTATGTTAGGTTTATCTGTGACGGCTGATAATATGGTGATGCTACTTGATGTTGATAAGGTATTGAATCCTAATTATTTTGAAGGCTTGCCCAGTATTTTATCGTGATATTTAAAAAATTCAGGACTATGCACAACATAATATCGACTAGACCATTTTTTATGCAGGCTCTTAAATAATTATGGCTGTTGAAACAGTTGCGATTATTAACCAAAAAGGTGGGGTGGGTAAAACGACCATTACGGTGAATCTTGCCCATGCATTAGCGATGCAAGGAAAAAAAGTAACGGTGATTGATTTAGATCCCCAAGGACACTTGGCGGTTTCATTGGGCATTACCTCGGGATATACGCAAGGTATTGATGCGGTTATGCTCGATGAAGCGGATATTGAAACGCAGCTTATTGAAGTGCGTGAAAATTTACAGCTCATTGTTTCAGGGGTGAGATTGCAAGAAATTGAGCAATTAACCGAAGCAGGCGTGCAAAAAAGTGATTTATTAGCGAAGGGATTGCAGGGGAAATTGCAGGATCAAGATTTTATTTTTATTGATTGCCCACCTTCATCAGGCGTATTAGTGGCGAATGCATTGTGTGCCACCGAGCGTTTATTAATTCCGATGAGTAGTGATTTTTTAACGTTACAAGGACTCTCTCATTTGATGGGCACGGTAAAACGTTTTGAGGCGGCTTTTAATAAGTCTTACGATATTTTATTAGTGATGTCGCGTTATGCATCCGCAAGAAGAATATCTAAACAAGTGGTGACGACCTTGTTAAATTATTTTCCAGAACAGATTTTAGATGTATTAGTAAAAGAAGCCGCAGTATTAGCGGAGTGTCCTAGTTTTGGTAAAACCATTGTAGAATACCGTGCTAATAGTGCATCCGCAAAAGAT
Organism: uncultured Methylococcaceae bacterium; assembly: GCA_913009515.1. Lineage (GTDB taxonomy): Bacteria > Pseudomonadota > Gammaproteobacteria > Methylococcales > Methylomonadaceae > Methyloprofundus. The sequence goes on along the minus strand of CAJVYO010000003.1, from coordinate 13,171 downwards.
TTTCATGCATTAGCAAATGCTTTTTTGCAAAAAAAGGTGATGTCTCATGACAGATAAACAAACAGAAAACTTAATTGGTTATGACCCTTTAGCATGGATGAATGAAACGAATGCTAAAGAAGAGACAGCTAAAGAAGAGACAGCAGCGGCCGTAGACGATGAATGGGATGTTGATCGTTCAAGTACGGCAGATGATAGTTGGGATGCTGGTATTGATAGCACGATTTCGGCAATTAATGAGTGGGATACTGACAGTGCGAGTGCAGTCGTTGATGAATGGGATGTAGAGCCTTCATCGTCAATTGAAGCCATGCAAGAAAATCAGTTTCAGGCCGAAGAAAGTTATTTTTCAGCGGCACTGGCGATAGATGATGCTGAAATCAAACCACCTTTAGCTAATCTTTCAGAAAATGAGATTGTTGAAAGTATGCCTGTGCCTGTTGAAACTAATGTAACCGTTGAAGAAAATGTAGTGGCTGATGAAATAACCTTAATGCTAGATGAGGTAGTAAATATTGCTCATGTTGCACGGTTGAAAACGCGGTTACTGGACTCCCTAGCAAAGGCTAATTCAGTCGAAATAGATGCCTCTAATGTCACCATAATTGATACTTCAAGTTTGCAATTATTTGTCATATGCAAAAAAATAGCAGAAAAAGAGGACAAACAACTCAATTTTGATTTTGCATCGGATGTTGTGATTGATGCGGCTAAATTATTAGGCGTTTATTCTATTTTAGGGCTAGATGACATAGCTTCAGGATTTTTTTAGATAGTGTGTATTTAACGACTAAATGACTATTATGAAAAGAAGAAAATTTGAATTTGAATATACGCAAAAAGATTTTGATTTTTTAAGAAGGTTATCAAATACGCATTCAGGTATTATTGCTGAGAATGATAAATTTGATATGTTTTATTCCCGATTAGTACGTCGTATTAGAGCTTTAAAATTAGGGTCTTTCAAAGAATATTGTGATTATTTAGTTGAAAATAAAGACACTGAATTTACATTATTTATTAATGCGATTACCACTAATTTAACGTCATTTTTTCGTGAAAAACATCATTTTGAATATTTGAAAGATGTGGTGATTCCTGAGTTATTAATCAATAATAAAGAAACAAAAACGGTTAAAGTTTGGTCGGCAGGGTGTTCAACAGGTGAAGAACCTTATTCTATTGGTATGATTTTATTAGAAAATTTACCGAGAAATTGGAAGGTGAGCATTTTAGGCACTGATTTAGATACTGAGGTTTTAATTAAAGCGAAAGAGGGGGTTTATCATGAAGATTTAGTGAGTGAACTTTCTGATAAAACCTTAAAGCGTTGGTTTAAAAAAGGTGCCGGTAATAATGCAGATAAAGTTAAAATTAAAGCTGAGCTAAGAGATATTATGCATTTCAAAATGCTTAATTTAATGGAACCATGGCCCATAAAAAATAATTTTGATTTTATTTTTTGTCGTAATGTTATTATTTATTTTGATAAAGACACTAAAGAGCATTTAGTTAATCAATATTCACAATTTTTAGAGGTAGGGTCACATTTATTTATTGGGCATTCTGAATCTTTGCATATGATTAAAACAGATTTTAATTTAATAGGTAAAACTATTTATAGAAAAGTAAGTTAATGAGTCATAAAAAAGAAATTAATATACCCTCTATTGAAGGTTTTTCCAATGTTAAGCGTTATTGGGATAATACCAATCAAATTGTAGTGGCTAAGGTGTTGCCGGGTCAATATTATGTAACCAAAGAAAAAGAATTATTAACCACGGTATTAGGCTCGTGTATTTCTGCCTGTGTACGTGATTCCGTCTCTGGTGTTGGGGGTATGAATCATTTTATGCTCCCTGAAACCACAAAAAATAGATTATTAGCATCTGAAGCGAGTATTGTGGGTAATGCGAATCGCTATGGAAATTATGCCATGGAGCATTTAATTAATACGATTTTATCTAATGGTGGTAAGCGTAAAAATTTAGAAATCAAAGTTTTTGGTGGTGGAAAAATTACGGCTGCAATGAATAGTGCGGTAGGCGATAGCAATATTGACTTTATTTTAGAATATATTGATACGGAAGCATTAAAATTATTATCTAGTGATTTAGGGAAAGATTATCCCCGAAAAGTAAATTTTTATCCTGAGACAGGGCGTGTCAGAATGAAGAAAATACAATCATTGAATTATGATGAAATTATTAGTCGAGAATTAAGTTACAAACAACAAATTAAAGATGTACCGATTGAAAGTGAAATAGAATTATTTTAGCTTTAAATTAAGTATAACAAGGAATAATCATCGTGGATGAAAGAGTAGATAAAATAAAGGTATTAATTGTTGATGATTCGGCATTAATTAGAACCATGCTAAGCTCAATTTTTGAAAATTCAGGTGTTATAGAGGTAGTAGGGACGGCCGCTGATCCTATTATTGCGAGAGCAAAAATTAAAAAATATAATCCGGATGTGATTACATTGGATATTGAAATGCCACGCATGGATGGGATTACTTTTTTACGTAATTTAATGCGTTTACGCCCTATGCCTGTGTTAATGATTTCAAGTTTAACCGCAAAAGGGGCGCAAATTACTTTAGATGCGTTAGAAATTGGTGCGATTGATTTTATTGAAAAGCCAAAGTCTAATATTCGGGAAGAGCTGCTAGCTTATGAGGAGGATATTATTGAAAAAATTAGTATGGCGGCCTCTGTTGACTTTAACAAACAAGCATCAAAGAGCATGATGGATAAAACGAAAAAAATAAATACCTTAGCAAGTAAAGATGATGTGCTTAAAAATAGCTTTCCCAGAACTGAAAAAATTATTGTGATTGGTTCTTCTACTGGTGGTACGGAAGCGGTGAAAACATTAGTCGCTGACTTACCTAATACTACCCCCGCTATTTTGATTACCCAGCATTTGCCGATTGCATTTAGTGAGTCTTTTACAAAGCATGTCAATGAAGTCACAGCGATGGATGCTGTGCTTGCGGAAGATGGCATGGAAATTAAAACTGGATGTATTTATATTGCACCGGGTGACCGGCATTTATATTTAGTGAGAAAAGGCAGCCGTTATTATTGTAAATTGAATAATGGTGATTTGGTTAATCGCCATAAGCCTTCAGTCGAAGTTTTATTCCGTTCGGCGGCTAAACATGCAGGGAATAATGCGATTGGTGTGATGTTGACGGGTATGGGCTCTGATGGGGCGACTGGCATGAAGGTGATGCGAGATAATGGCGCAGCGAATATTGTGCAAGATGAATCCAGTAGTGTGGTGTGGGGAATGCCTCGTGCAGCTTATGAAATAGGGGCTGCACATTATATGGAACCTTTAAATAAAATTGCTAAACGCATTTTAACATTGGCTAACACTTGACATCCTCCCCTCCCTAAAGGAAGGGGATTCCAACACCTCACGATATTAGTTACTGCCCTGAGTGTCCAACTGCAACTACTCATATTTGACAGTCGTTAATTCCCGCAAGCCCTGCGGTATTTCAAACTAAATTATTAGTGTGGCTTGGTTGTCACCACCAGTATATTTTACAATAAAATAAACTCTGCTATTGAATAAAAATGACTATTTTTATCATCAACGCTATTAGGCAACGTATAATAGCAACATTAAAACCTTGAAAATTGCTGGAGGAACTTCGCGTGGCAGTCATTACAATCAGCCCAGATCAGATTACTAAAAGGAAACGTAAAGGCCCTAAAGGTCATGCCGTTGACTTAGCATCATTAGCAGATATACAAACCCTATTAGGCGACGAATCTCGTCAACATGACTTATTAATTGAACATCTACATAAAATTCAAGATAAGTATCAACATATTTCATCGAAACACCTTGTTGCACTTGCTCATGAGATGAATTTATCACCTGCTGAAGTATTTGAGGTCGCCTCGTTCTACCATCATTTTGATGTCATAAAAGAAGGCCAAACACCCCCACCTGAACTCACTGTCCGTGTATGTGAATCACTTTCGTGTGCGATGGCAGGTTCAAATGATTTAATTGATGCCTTAGAAAACGGTTTAAATTCAGAACAAATTCGCGTACAAAAAGTACCGTGCGTAGGACGCTGCCAACATGCACCGGTTGCTGTTGTTGGACAAAATCCGATTGATGAAGCCACTGCTGACACGGTGACAACGGCTGTCAATAATAATGACATTACTGCAACGGTTACTGACTACATCAAACACCCACAATATCTTGCTGATAACGGCTATCAAACCTTAAAGGGTGTTTTAGACGGTTCTATTGATAAAGAAGCTATTATTAAAAAAATGGAAGATTCAGGCTTACGTGGCTTGGGTGGCGCAGGGTTTCCTGCAGGACGTAAATGGCGTATTGTGAGCAGCTTTGACGCTCCTCGTTTGATGGCGGTTAATATTGATGAAGGTGAGCCCGGTACCTTTAAAGATAGACATTATTTAGAGTCTGATCCCCATCGCTTCCTTGAGGGTATGCTAATTGCTGCATTAACCGTTGGTTGTGAGGCTATTTATATTTATCTACGTGATGAATATGCAGGCTGTCGTGAAATTCTAACTACCGAGCTTGAAAACCTCAGAAAACAATTCCCAAGTGACATTCCACCGATTTATTTACGCCGTGGAGCCGGTGCTTATATCTGTGGTGAAGAATCGGCAATGGTGGAATCAATCGAAGGTAAACGTGGCATGCCTCGTTTACGCCCCCCATTTCTTGCCGAAGTCGGTTTATTTGGTCGCCCTACCCTTGAACATAATATGGAATCGGTGTATTGGGTGCGTGATATTATCGAAAAAGGCCCTGATTGGTTTGCTTCTTACGGTCGTCATGAACGTAAAGGCTTACGCTCATTTTCAATTTCAGGGCGGGTTAATAAACCAGGGGTGCATTTAGCCCCTGCGGGAATTACCATGCGTGAACTGATTGCCGAATATTGCGACGGCATGCAAGCAGGCCATGAATTTTACGGTTACTTCCCCGGTGGTGCTTCAGGCGGAATTTTACCTGAATCGATGGCGGATATTCCCATGGATTTTGACACCTTAAATGAACATGGTTGTTTTATTGGTTCTGCGGCGGTGGTGGTTTTTTCTAACCAAGACAGTGCGAAAGAACTTGCGATTAATGCCATGAAATTCTTTGAAGAAGAATCTTGCGGTCAATGCACACCCTGTCGTGTTGGAACAGCAAAAGCGGCACAACTCATGGAAGAAAAAGAGTGGGATACCGATTTATTAGAAGAGCTTTCTTCAGTGATGGTAGACGCTTCAATTTGTGGTTTAGGGCAAGCTGCTCCCAACCCACTACGCTGTGCTATTAAATACTTTCCTCAAGAAATTACAGGTAAATAATCATGACTGTTAATGCTGATACTCCAATGATTAACTTCACCTTAGACGGTGAAGCAATCAGTGCTTTCGCTGATGAAAGTATTTTACAAGTGGCCAAACGTCACGACAAAGACATCCCACATCTTTGTTATAAAGAAGGACTCCGTGCTGATGGCAACTGCCGTGCCTGCGTCGTAGAGATTGATGGCGAACGTACTTTAGCACCGTCTTGTTGCCGCATGCCGACAGAAGGCATGACCGTACAAGCGAATAGTAAACGTGCTGTCACCTCACAAAAAATGGTTTTAGAATTACTAAAATCAGATATGCCAAAACAAGGTGAATCACCTTATAAACTAGATTCTGAGTTAGACCAATGGGTCAAAAAACTTAATGTTGGGGAACCGCGTTTTGAAGCCCGTAACCAACCAGCCGCTGATTTATCGCATCCCGCGATTGCCGTAAATATGGATGCCTGCATTCAGTGTACCCGCTGTCTACGTGCTTGCCGTGAAGAACAAATGAATGATGTGATAGGCTTTGCTAATCGCGGCTCACATGCAGAAATTGTGTTTGATATTGCAGATCCAATGGCAGCTAGTAGTTGTGTTGCTTGTGGTGAATGTGTCCAAGCCTGTCCAACGGGTGCATTAATGCCGGCCAATAATGTCGGACTTGAAGTCGTTGATAAAACGGTTGATTCAACCTGCCCTTATTGTGGCGTTGGTTGTCTGATTAAATATCACGTTAAAGACGATAAAATTTTATACACCGAAGGACGTGACGGCGATACTAATCACTTCCGCCTCTGTGTAAAAGGTCGTTATGGCTTCAACTATATCCATAATCCATTACGTTTAACCAAACCTTTAATCCGTCGTGAAGGTATTGCAAAAACTATGGAGCTGCTCGACCCTAATGATTTAGACAGCGTGTTTCGTGAAGCCACGTGGGACGAAGCATTGGATTTCGCCGCGAATGGTTTAAAGAAAATCCGTGATGAAAAAGGTAAAAAAGCGTTAGCAGGACTGGGGTCGGCTAAAGGTAGTAACGAAGAAGCCTATTTATTCCAAAAATTAGTACGTACAGGTTTTGGCTCTAATAATGTCGATCACTGTACGCGTTTATGCCATGCTTCATCAGTGGTTGCCTTATTAGAATGTCTCGGTTCAGGCGCGGTTTCCAATCCTGTTGAAGATGTGAAAAAAGCAGAAGTTATTATCATTATTGGTTCAAATCCAACAGTAAACCACCCTGTTGGCGCTACCTTTATGAAGAATGCCGCTAAAAATGGCACTAAAATTATCTTAATCGACCCTAATCGCACCGATATTGCTAAATATGCCTCGCATCATTTAGCCTTCCGCCCTGATACCGATGTGGCACTGCTAAACGGAATGATGCACGTTATCTTGGATGAAGGTTTGCAAAACGATGATTATATCGCCAAGCATACTGAAGATTTCGAGTTTATGCAGGCTCATCTAAAAGATTATAGCCCTGAAAAAGTCGCGCCTATTTGTGGCATTGATGCAAATACCTTACGTGAAGTCGCTCGACTTTATGCGACCTCAAACGCCTCTATGATTTTATGGGGCATGGGCGTTTCACAACATATTCATGGCACCGATAATTCACGTTGTTTAATCGCATTAGCATTGATGACAGGTCAAATAGGTAAACCAGGATCAGGATTGCACCCACTACGGGGGCAAAATAATGTACAAGGGGCATCAGATGTAGGCTTAATCCCAATGGTGTATCCTGATTATGCACCTGTTGAACATTTTGAAAACCAAGCTAAATTTGAAAAATTATGGGGCGTTGCCTTAGATCCTAAACGGGGTTTAACCACCGTGGAAATGATTCATGCTATTTTAGATGATGAAATATACGGCATGTTTGTGCAAGGTGAAAATCCTGCGATGTCAGATCCGAATCAAAATCATGTCCGTGAAGCCTTTGTACATTTAGAGCATTTAGTGGTGCAAGATATTTTCTTAACTGAAACCGCTGGCTTTGCAGATGTTATTTTACCTGCTTCTGCATTCTACGAAAAAGACGGCACCTTCTCAAATACCGATAGACGCGTACAAATGGGACGTGCAGCGGTTAATCCACCAGGAGAAGCCAAACAAGACTTGTGGATTTTACAAGAAATTGCCAATCGCTTAGGCTGTGGCTGGAATTATCAACATCCTAAAGATGTGTTTGAAGAAATGCGTCAAGCAATGCCTAGTATTGCAGGTATGACCTGGGACAGAATCGACACTGAAGATTCACTCACGTACCCACTTGAAAATGTCGGCGATCCAGGTGAACCGATTATTTTTACTGATGGTTTCCCAACCTCATCAGGTCGCGGTAAATTTGTACCTGCCAGTTATATTCATGCTGATGAAATGCCTGATGAAGAATACCCGTTAATTTTCATCACCGGTCGTCAACTTGAACATTGGCATACTGGCAGTATGACCCGTCATTCTCCGACACTTGATGCGATTGAGCCAGATCCAGTGGTCACTATTCATCCTGAAGATTTACAATCGATGGGCATTAATGCCGGTGGAACCATTACCATTGAATCCCGTCGTGGCAAAATTGTTGCGTATGCTCGTGAAGATATTGGCATTCAAAAAGGTTCCATGTTTATGGCATTCTGCTATAACGAAGCCAGTGCCAATTTAATTACTAATGATGCTCTTGACCCTTCGGCTAAAATTCCAGAATTTAAATTCTGTTCAGTTAAGGTCAGTCAAGGTGGCGAAATCGCTAAACGTACTAATTAATACACACTCACTTTATTAAACTAAAATATCCGTCATTTTTGACTGTTTTTATAACCGTCATGGCGGATATTTTTTTATGTTTAGACACGTCCCTAAAATAATTTAGGTCTGCGGCGTAGACTTTAGTCACCATTTTTAATATATAAGCCAAAGCCTTCGCCCCACTTTATTTTATACTCATTCCTTACTACCTCCCTATCACCACTTTAACGAGATATTCCTCAAATGGAAGAAACTGGCACGCATTATTTACTTGATATTCTGGCACTATTGCTTGCAACCGTTACTGTTATCCCTATTTTTCATGCCATTCGTTTAGGGGCTATTTTAGGTTATTTAACCGCTGGTGCCATTTTAGGACCATGGGGATTCTGTATTATTACTGAAGTTGAGGAAATACGTCATCTTGCTGAATTTGGTGTTATTTTTTTACTGTTTATTCTCGGTATTGAACTTAAACCTAATAAATTATGGCAAATGCGAAAATTAGTGATTGGGCTAGGCTTAAGTCAATTATTATTAACCGCCTTTGTGCTGTATGGCGTTGCTATTTTATTAGGTGTTTCACAGTATGATGCCATTATTATTGGCTTTGGACTCTCATTATCATCCACTGCTTTTTGTTTAAATATTCTTGCTGAACGCGGCGGAATTATTACTGTTATGGGACAAATGTCGTTTGCAGTTTTATTATTACAAGACATTGCAGTAGTACCGTTATTAGCATTAATCTCAATGTTAGCAGGCGGTGATATTAATGTAACTGAATCAGGCGTTAATATTTTGTATGCACTAGCGGCCATTGTCACTTTATTGCTTATTGGTCGCTATTTATTAAATCCTATCTTAGATAAAATCGTTGCTAGTCAAGATCCTGAAGTCTTTGTTGCAGTTGCAGTGCTACTAGTTTTAGGCGTTGCATGGATTATGGAATTTGTTGGCTTATCGATGGCGTTAGGGGCTTTTTTAGCCGGTTTAATGCTAGCTGAATCACACTACCGCCACCAAATTGAAGCCGATATACTGCCTTTCCGTGGCATATTATTGGGTTTATTCTTTATAACCATCGGCATGGGCATAGAATTTAAACTTTTATGGGATAATTTTGCTACCATTTTAGGCTTAACCACCTTACTAATGCTGATAAAAGGCTGCATCATATATTTCTTGGCTAGAAAAAATAATATCCGTTCTGATATTGCCATTCAAACAGGCGTTTTACTCTCTCAAAGCGGCGAGTTTGGCTTTGTTATGTTTGGTTTTGCCGCAGAAGCCGGTATTTTAGACCCTACAATCAGCCCAATCTTAACGCTTATTATTGCCTTAAGCATGGTGTTTACACCATTCGTGGTTAAATTTTCCAATAGTTTATTGCTGAAATACTACACCCCTGAATTTACACATTCGTCTTCCGATGAATTTATTGAAGGCATCAAAAATCATGTTATTTTAGCAGGATATGGTCGTGTCGGAGCTAGGATTGGAGCGATCCTCAGTGCCGCCGAGGTACCCTATATTGCAATTGATATGAATCAACAACGTATAAAGTCAGCTAGAGCTCAAGGATTTCCGGTTTTTTTTGGTGATGCGTCCAATGTAAAAGTATTACATTCAGCCGGCGCTGAACATTCAAAAATGATCGTTATTGCATTGGATAATCCTAAAAATATCGACAAAATGGTACCGCTTATTCGACAAAATTATCCTGATTTACCTATTCATTCACGGGCCATTGATAGACAACATTGTGCGGATTTAATTAGTAAAGGTGTTAATACAACCGTGTCAGAAACCTTAGAAATTAGCTTGCGATTAACCGAAGATGTACTTATTAGCAGTGGGCTCAATCGTAAAAAAATTGATGATATCATCTATGAGTTTAAAGAAGAGTACTATCAAGATGTAGTACAGAAAGTCATGGAAAATAAAGTGGTAATGGGTGAATTAAAGCATTAAAAAATTTACTCTTTTTTTAATGCCTTCATAGCTGACCTACCCCCTTAACCATCAATAATGCGGTGGTCGCTCATCTGTCGATATTTCACCCATACTCTGAGCCGCATTTTCAGATAAATCCCTGACACGCCCTAATAATTGCTGGGTTAATTTTTCTAAGCTGTCAATTTGTTGTTGTTGACGCACAATCACATCATTTAACTGTATCAAAGTATCATCTTGATACGCTATTTTTATTTCTACATTTTCTATTCGATTTTCCATCGTCATATTTATTTGAAATATGAACAACAATAATCTGTTGGCGTTTTAATTTTTAATTTAAATTGTGAATTGGCAGGCACTTCAAATGACTCACCGGCATTAATCACTTTCCAATCTTGCCCAGGCAATAAAATTTCTAACTCGCCCGCCATAATTTCCATTAATTCTTTTTCGACGGTATCAAATGTATAATCACCTGCTAACATAATACCTAAGGTTTTTTTAGTGCCATCAGCAAATTCCACCGTACGACTCGTTACCTTACCATCAAAATAAATATTGGCTTTTTTAATAACCGTTACATTGTCAAATTGACTCATTGCTTCTCTCTTTATAATATAAAAATTTTAATGGCTAGCTAAGTGCTGTTTTGCGTTGAGCCATAAAGATTCCAGCTCTTCAAGACTGCAAGACTTAACCTCACGCTCAGACCTGCTTAAATGCTGTTCCATATGCTCAAAGCGTTGCGTAAACTTTTCAGTACTTTTCTTTAAGGCTTGTTCTGCATCAACATTCATATGCCGTGCTAAATTAACCGCGACCAATAATAAATCGCCGATTTCTTCTTCAATATGGGCTTGATCACCCGATTGCCATGCTTCTTTAACTTCGTCTAACTCTTCCAGCACTTTATCGAACACAGGTGCTGTTGTTTGCCAATCAAACCCATGTTCTGCCGCTCTATCTTGAATTTTATGACTATAAACTAAAGCAGGTAAATTTTTAGCGACACCTGATAAAATGGTATCGGTATTATTAGATTTATATTGCCGTTCTAAGGCTTTAATTTCATTCCATGCCTGTTGTTGCTCTTGCTCGTTAGCATACACAACATCTGAAAAAATATGCGGATGGCGACGAATCAACTTATCCGTGACATCACCCGCGACTTTATCAAAATCAAATAAGGCTTGTTCACTGGCTATTTGTGCATAAAACACCACCTGAAATAATAAATCGCCTAATTCAGCTTGTAGTTCCGTCATATCCTCGCGTTCAATCGCATCAATGACTTCATACGCTTCTTCTAAGGTATATTTGGTTAAACTTTTAAAAGTCTGTTTTTTATCCCATGCACAACCGGTTTCAGGATGTCTTAATTGAGCGGCTAAATTTAATAATCGTTGTATATTTTTCATATTATTTTACATATTAAAATGGTGCATTTTGTCATCCAACCTCGGCCATGCAGAAATCACGGCTTTCACCAAGGTTGCCAATGGAATCGCGAAGAAAACCCCCCAAAACCCCCAAATACCACCAAAAAATAAAATGGCAATAATAATGGCAACCGCATGCAAATTAACCGCTTCTGAAAATAATAATGGCACTAATACCACGCCATCAATGGCTTGAATAATCGAATAAGCAATGGCAATATACATAAATTCATCACTGCCTAAGCCCCATTGAAAAATAGCCACGCCTAAAACGGGAAAAGTCACCAAGGTTGCACCCACATAAGGAATAATCACCGATAAGCCCATAAAAACGGCCAATAACACGGCATAATTCATGCCCATCATGGCAAAGGTAATGTAACTGGCTGCGCCTAACAAAATCACTTCGGACATTTTACCGCGAATATAATTGCCTAATTGCATATCCACTTCATTCCAAACATTCACTGATAACAGTCTATCTCGGGGCATAAAGCCAGTGAACCAATGCAATAATATCTGTTTATCTTTTAAGAAAAACAACACCAACACTGGCACTAAAATTAGATATACTAAAACACTAATTAAGCTCATCACCGAAGAAGCCGATAGCGTTAATAATTCTTGACCATAATTTAAGGCCTCTTGCTGAATCACAAACATTAAATCCTTTAATTTATCAGCAGAAATTAATTGCGGATAGGCTTCGGGTAGCTTTAACATGGCTGTTTGGAAACTTTTTACAATATCAGGCGTATGTTTAATTAATTCTTTTAATTGTGAAAATACCATCGGCATTAAGCCAAATAAAACATACGAGAATACCGCCATAAAACCGGTAAACACAATAAATACCGCCGGCAAACGGGGCAATTTACACTCAACTTGTTTCACCAAGCCTTCTAATAAATAAGCTAAAACAACGGCGATAAACACGGGCATCAAGACATCTGATAAGGATGTAATTAAAAAATAACCGCAAATTAAAATTAACGCTAATGCAATTGCTTGAGCATTAGGAAAAAACCGTTTCAGGCTATCTTTTAAAAATTGTAAACTGGAAATCTCATTATTATGTAACATACATTAAGGCTGATAGGTTGCATTAGTCTTCGGCGTCTCACTGACACTCACCGCAACCACTTCTTGCCAAAGTGATTTAGCATGGTCATATAAATATTTAGCAATGCTTTCTGCGGTGGTCGCACCGTCTAATACATCATTTAAATGCCGATGATCTAAGGTATTATCGATCATTTCTTTAAAGACACTGAGTTCATTATAATCCACGACAAAACCGGTTGCATTCAATGCTGCAGCTTCAAGCACTAACTCAACATTATAATTATGACCATGTAGACGACTGCATGGGTGTCCATCAGGCAATCCTTCAATTATATGGCTAGCACTAAAAGTAAATTGTTTAGAAATCCTATACACGCTTATCAACACCTTTTATTAAAAAATATCATCGTCTAAAGCTCTTAATATAGCATTATTTATCACTCTTAAGCACTTTATCAAAAACTTTCTTGCAGGCATAAAAAAACCCTGTCATATATTAAAATATAACAGGGTCTTAAATATGGAGCTGATGATGGGAATCGAACCCGCGACCTGCTGATTACAAATCAGCTGCTCTACCGATTGAGCTACA
>CAJVYO010000002.1 GCA_913009515.1 uncultured Methylococcaceae bacterium | reverse complement strand
TTCGCTTACACTCGCCAAGAACTTTACCATTTAATTATGGTTGGTGAAATTAAATCCTTTAATGGCTTGCTGGCATCACATGGTAAAGGGCGTGGTTGTGAAGTGTGTCGTCAAGCGATTGGGTCAATTCTCGCGTCTTATTGGAATGATTATATTTTAAGTGATGAGCATTTAAGCCAACAAGATACTAATGATACTTTTTTAGCGAATATGCAAAAAGATGGCACCTATTCAGTTGTGCCACGCATGACTGGCGGTGAAGTCACGCCAGATGGTTTAATTGCCATTGGTGAAATTGCGAAAAAATACGGTTTATATACCAAAGTCACCGGTGGACAACGGGTGGATTTATTTGGTGCAAGAGTTGACCAACTGCCGCCTATTTGGCAAGAACTGATTGATGCAGGGTTTGAATCAGGACACGCGTATGGAAAATCATTACGTACTGTGAAATCGTGTGTGGGTAGTACATGGTGTCGTTTTGGGGTTGATGATAGTGTCGGCTTGGCGGTTGAGCTCGAAAATCGTTATAAAGGTTTACGTTCACCGCATAAAATTAAATTTGCAGTATCAGGCTGTACCCGTGAGTGTGCCGAAGCACAAAGCAAGGATATTGGTGTGATTGCGACTGAGGGCGGATGGAGTTTATATGTCTGTGGTAATGGTGGGATGAAACCGCGTCACGGTGATTTATTTGCCACTAATTTGGATAAAGAGACCTTGGTTAAATATATCGACCGTGTTTTAAGTTTTTATTCACGTACGGCAGATCGTTTACAGCGTACTTCGGTTTGGATGGAAAATATGGAAGGCGGTTTAGATTATTTAAAATCAGTGGTTATTGATGATAAATTAGGCTTATGTGCGGATTTAGAAGTACAAATGCAGCGTGTGGTCGATAATTATCAATGTGAATGGAAAACCACCATTAATGATGAAACCAAATTGAAACGTTTCCGTCATTTTATTAATAGTGATAAAACCGATGAAAATATTATTTTTGTTGAAGAGCGTGGACAAATTCGTCCTGCGAATGCAGAAGAGCGTCAACATTTAGCTGCAACGGAGCAAGCATAATGAGCCATTGGATTGATATTTGCCCACTTGAAGATTTACAAGCCGATTCAGGTGTCTGTGCCTTAGTGGAAACCACGCAAGTTGCCTTATTTTATATGCCAAAAGATAACCGTGTTTATGCGGTGAATAATTATGACCCGTTTGGTGAAGTACATGTATTATCACGCGGTTTATTAGGCGATATTCAAGGTGAACCGATGGTTGCCTCGCCCTTATATAAACAGCATTTTAGTCTGTTAACCGGACAATGTTTTGAAGATGAAACGGTGAGTATTGCTGTTTATCAGGTACGTATTGAAAATAACCGTGTTGAAGTCAGCTTAGGAGCATAACAAAATGAACTATAATTATTATATCGCTGACGTTTTCACTAAACAGGCGTTTGGCGGTGCTCAAGTTGCTGTACTACCTGATTCCGAAACATTAACTCAGCAACAAATGCAACTGATTGCCCGTGAGTTAAATTTATCCGAAACCGTGTTTTTATCTAAAACAGCGGATAAAACAAATCACTTTCGTATGCGTATTTTTTCACCGTTAGCGGAAATTGATTTTGCGGGTCATCCCATTGTTGCTGCGGCTTATGTATTGGCATCGTGTGATAAATTAACATTAGAGGATGAACATACTACCGTGGTGTTTGAGCAAAATACCGGCGAGATTCAAGCCAGTGTTAGCACTGAAAATGGCAAGCCGCATTTTGTACAATTTACACGTTCTGTCTCGCCCACGGTTGATTATTTTGCCCCTACAGAAGCAGAATTAGCCAGCTTTTTAGGCATTGATGCGGCGTATATTGATACTAAAAAATATACCACACGTTTAGTTTCCTGTGGGGTGCCTTATTTAGTGGTACCGATGTATTATTATGATACCTTGCGTGAAGTAAAATTTAATCCTGCGGTATGGAGTCAATCTATTGCTCCTCAAACGGCTGCTCAAGAATTTTTATTAGTCTCACGCAAAACACCGAGTCAAGAATCAGATTTTGCGGTGCGTTTAGTGGGGCCTAATATTGGCTTGCATGAAGATCCGCCGATTGGTTCAGCAATGCCTGCACTGGCAGCCTATTTATGTTCGTTTTCGCATATGCAAACCGGAACCTATACCTTTGCGGTAGAGCGGGGCGACGAAAATGTGCGTCGCAGCGTATTAAATTTAGAAATGGATCATAAAGGCGAAGATACACTAACACTTAGAGTAGGTGGTGAGGCTGTTATGGTTGCAGAAGGGGTGTTACATATTCCTGATTTAACTTAATCTGTTTGGGCTATTAATCTATGAAACCACGTTTAGTTGTTATCGGTAATGGCATGGCAGGTATGAGAACCATTGAGGAACTTTTATCTGCCGCGCCTGATAAATATGATATTACTGTGTTTGGCGCGGAGCCTTATGGTAATTACAATCGTATTATGTTGTCTTCAGTCTTATGTGGTGAAAAAAATATAGAAGATATTATTATCAATAATAGGCAATGGTATCTCGATAATAATATTACTTTATATGCAGGCGAGGATAAGGCAGTTGTTAATATTGATCGGGGGAAAAATATTGTTTATGCCAAGGATGGCACCGAAGCAAAATATGATCGCTTATTAATTGCAACGGGTTCTAATCCTGTTGTTCCTGATATTGCCGGTAATGATTTAGCAGGGGTGATTAGTTTTCGACAAATTATTGATGTGAATAAAATGTTGGAATTAAGTCGTAGTCATCGCAAAGCAGTGGTACTCGGTGGGGGATTGTTAGGACTTGAAGCGGCTAATGGTTTGGCGGTACGGGGCATGGATGTGACCGTGGTACATAGCAACGAAATTTTATTAAATCGCCAAATGGATCGCCAAGCGGCAACATTATTACGCAATGAATTAGAACAACGCGGTATTAAATTTAAAATGCCTGCACGAACTAAAGCCTTGTTAGCTAATGAAGATAAGCATGTTAAAGGCGTGGAATTTGAAGATGGTTCTATTTTAGAGTGTGATTTATTTATTCTCGCGATTGGTGTGCGTCCTAATATGAAACTAGCCCAACAAGCGGGATTATATTGTGAGCGAGGCATTATTGTTAATGATACCTTACAAAGTTATGACCCGAGTGTGTATGCGGTAGGCGAATGTATACAACATCGAGGCGATACCTTTGGTTTAGTAGCACCGTTGTTTGAACAAGCCAAAGTGTGTGCCAATCATTTAACGGGGCATGGCGTTGCAGAATATATCACCTTGCCGACTGCGACTAAGTTAAAAGTCACAGGGATTAATTTATTTTCAGTGGGTCATTATTTAGGTGATGATGAGTGTGAATTTATTCAATTTAGTGATTTGTCTTTAGGTATTTATAAAAAATTAGTGATTAAAGATAATTGTATTGTGGGAGCGGTTTTATATGGCGAAACCACAGAAGGGGGTTGGTATCAGCAATTACTCGATAGCAAACAAGATATTAGTGCTAGACGCGATAAACTTATTTTTGGCGAAGCCTATGCCACACAGGACATAACAGCATGATGAGTAATGCAACGATTCAAACCACTTGCCCTTATTGTGGGGTGGGTTGTGGGGTGACTGCGGTTATCGATAATGAGTGTTTTACTGTGAGTGGTGATACTCAGCATCCGTCTAATTTTGGTAAACTTTGTTCTAAAGGCTCAGCACTCGCTGAAACCGTAGATTTAAAGAGTCGATTATTACAGCCTGAAATTTATAATCAACCTGCAAATTGGTCAGAAGCTCTTGGTCTAGTTGCGGATACCTTTGCTCGCACCATTAAAGAGCATGGTGCGGATGCGGTGGCCTTTTATGTGTCAGGGCAATTATTGACGGAAGATTATTATGTTGCCAATAAGCTAATGAAAGGCTTTATGGGCAGTAGCAATATCGATACCAATAGCCGTTTATGTATGTCTTCTGCGGTAGCAGGTTATAAGCGTGCGTTTGGCGCGGATATTGTGCCTAATTGTTATGAAGATTATGAGCAGGCGAATTTAATTCTGCTTATCGGCTCGAATACCGCGTGGTGTCATCCGATTAGTTATCAGCGTATTCGTGCCGCAAAAGAAGCTAACCCAGATTTAAAAATCGTGGTGATTGATCCGCGTAAAACGGCGAGTTGTGATATTGCAGACTTACATTTACCGATAAAATTGGGTAGTGATACGCATTTATTTAATGGTTTATTACAGTATTTAAAGCAGCATCAAGGACTTGATAATGATTATATCAATCACTATACCGAAGGCTTTGATGAGGCATTACAAGCGGTAGCATCAACGGATATTAATACGGTTGCAGCGGCTTGTGAACTAGACACCACAGATATTGAACAGTTTTACCAATGGTTTACTGAGACAGACAAAACGCTGAGTTTATTTTCTCAAGGCGTTAATCAATCGAGTTCAGGCACAGATAAGGTTAATAGTATTATTAATTGCCATTTAGCGACAGGACGAATAGGCAAAGTAGGTGCAGGGGCATTTTCTTTAACCGGACAGCCGAATGCGATGGGCGGACGTGAAGTGGGTGGATTAGCAACACAACTCGCGGCTCACATGGATTATAGTCAACCTGAATCAATAGAGCGGGTGGCTCGTTTTTGGGGCAGTGATAATATTGCCACAGAAACCGGTTATTCAGCGGTAGATTTATTTAATGCCATCGATGAAGGTAAGATTAAAGCGGTGTGGATTATGGCGACTAACCCTGTGGTGAGTATGCCGGATGCGGATAAAGTAAAACGAGCATTAAAAAAATGTGAATTTGTGGTGGTGTCTGATTGTGTGGCTCAAACCGATACGCTGGCTTTAGCACATGTTAAATTACCCGCACTGGGTTGGAGTGAAAAAGACGGCACGGTGACTAATTCAGAACGTCGCATTTCACGGCAACGGGCTATTTTTAAGCCAGCCGGTGATGCAAAAGCGGATTGGTGGATTATTACCCAAGTGGCACGACGCATGGGTTATGAAGAGGCCTTTCATTATCATAGTAGTGCGGAAATTTTTCGTGAACACGCGGCACTGTCAGGATTTGAAAATAATCAGCAATATGGTTTACGTGCCTTTGATATTTCAGCCTACGCAAATATCAGTGATGCAGATTATGAGGCGTTATTGCCAACGCAATGGCCGGTAAATAAAGCTAACCCCAATGGCACACAACGCTTGTTAACGGATAATCAGTTTTTTACAGCATCAGGGAAAGCCCAGTTTATTGCGATTAATCCGCGTTTACCTGCTAATTTACCGAATGATGAGTACCCTTTAGTGTTGAATACCGGGCGTATTCGCGACCAATGGCATACCATGACGCGTACGGCGTTGGCGGTGAAATTGAATCAACATAAGTCAGAGCCATTTGTTGAAATATCAGTAGCAGATGCACAGCGTTATCAGTTAAAAGATAAACAGCTTGCACAAATAAGCAGTGCATGGGGTTCAATGGTGGCACGGGTAGTGATTACTGATGCTATACAAGCAGGTAATATTTTTATTCCGATGCATTGGACAGAGCAATATGCGAGTCGTGGGCGAGTGGGAGCATTAGTTAATCCTGCGGTTGACCCCATTTCTATGCAGCCTGAAAGCAAGCATACACCGGTTAAAATTATTGCCTATGAAGCTAAATGGTATGGCTTTGTGCTGTCAGCTCGTGAATTAAAATTTCAGTATCCTGATTATTTAGTCAAAATAAAAGGTGAACAATTTTATCGTTATGAATTAGCGGGTAATAGCTTGCCTGATAATATCAGCGAGTGGATAAAAAATAGCTTATTAAGTCATAAAACAGCCGCGAGTGAATGGCAGGAATATAATGATTTTAGCCAAGAATTATATCGTGCGGCTCATATTACCGATAATCGTTTAGATGCGGTGGTGTTTATTTCTCCAAAGCAATCATTACCTGAACGTCATTGGCTCACAAGTCTGTTTATTAAATCCCAGCTTGATAAATCAGAACGTTTAGCATTATTAACCGGAGAAGCTCCTTTAGGCGTTGAAGATGTCGGTCAAATTGTGTGTTCTTGTTTTAATGTGGGTGAAAAAACTATTTTAAACGCAATTAAAACTCATGGTTTAACCACACATCAAGCGGTAGGGAATTGTTTAAAAGCGGGTACTAATTGTGGCAGTTGTGTACCTGAGATAAAAGCCTTATTGGAATTGAATCAATCAACATAACCGCATTGTGTGAACAACTACTCACGCCAATTAAGCACAGTTTGAGTTGGCAGCATCTCACACTTGATTAACCTCAAAAACTATATGATTTAACACACTCTCATATTTAGTTTATACTTTGAAAGATAGAGTTTTAATTTTTGATAATTAGTTTCATAGTTGATAGACTAGCTCTTTTAAAAAAATCGCTGCCAATAATTAAAAAATTTTTAAATATATGTTTAATAAAGCCCTAAAAAAAGAATTAGAAGATATTAAAAATAATTCCAAAGAATTTGAGTTATTAATTGAATCAATTAATAATAATATTGCTTATATTGAATTTGACACAGAAGGGATTATAACAAAAGTAAATGCTATTTTTTTAAGTGTTGTTGGCTATTCAGAAAATGAAGTTATAGGAGAGCATCATCGTATGTTTTGTACTCCTGAAGTTTCAAAATCTCCTGAATATAATAGTTTTTGGGCTACTTTAAACTCTGGAAAGGCGGTTTCAGGTACATTTGAACGTGTTAATTCTAAAGGCGAAATATGCTGGTTAGAAGCGACTTATTTTCCTGTCCTTAATGCTCAAGGAAAGGTTTATAAAGTGATGAAAATAGCCTCTAATGTTACTGAAAAACATAATGAACTTATATCTATACGCTCTGTCTATTCAGCACTAGATAGATCTATGGCAATCATTGAATTCACGCCAGAAGGAAATATAATTAAAGCGAATAAAAACTTTCTTAGTGCGGTTGGTTATTCAGAAAGTAATATTATAAATAAACATCATAAAATATTTTGTTTTGACAATTTTTATCAAGAAAACCCTAATTTTTGGAAAGAACTCGGTTCTGGGGAATTTAAATCGGGACAATTTCAACGAAAAACAGCTAATAACTCAATCATTTGGCTTGAAGCAACTTATAACCCCATTATGGATAGTCATGGAAAAGTCATTCGGGTCATAAAATTTGCTTCTGATATAACTGAAAAAGTTAATATAAATTTAGCTATTAAAGACGCGTCGAAATCCTCTCATAATATATCAAAAGAAACTACAAAAATAGCACATTTAGGCAGTAAAGCACTTAATGAAGCCTCTTTAGCCTCAGATAATATTGCCATTCAGGTAGAGGATGCCACTACCTTAATGAATCAATTACATGTTGAATCTCAAAATATTGTAGATATTGTAGATACGATTAAATCCATTGCTGACCAAACTAATTTACTTGCTTTAAATGCCGCTATTGAAGCCGCGAGAGCCGGACAACATGGAAGAGGTTTTGCAGTTGTTGCTGATGAGGTTCGGCAATTAGCAGGAAGAACTACAACATCAACGGCAGAAATAGAAGCTGTTGTTAAAAGCAATAATAATTTAATGCAGGAGTTGATTGACAATGTAAATCTTGTTAATAACAGCGCTAGTATTGGTCAAGAACAAATAAAAAAAGTATCTACTATTGTGACAACCATTATTGAACAGGTTAATGATGCTGCTGAAATTTCATCTACGGTTGCATCAAAATTACTTGATAAATAGTAAGCTAAAGCCTACACCCCAATATCACACGTTTAAAAGCATCCTGAATAATCACTAAAAATAGCTATATGATTTCCCAAAATATAATACTGGATAACCTGAATACCGCTATTTTAGTGTTTGATGAGACATTAAAACTTAATTATATCAATACCGCAGGTGAAATTTTATTAGGTGATAGTGCCAAACATCTGTTTAATAAATCGACACAGGCTTTATTTAAACACGCTGATTTAGAACATGATTTACAGCAACTTATTATGCGTAATGAAGGTTTTGTCAATCGTGGTTTGGTGTTGCATTTACAGCACAAAAATATTACTTTAAATCTGAGTGCAACACCTATCTATGAACAACATAAGGCGGTTAATGTTTTGATTGAGTTACAAGAAGTGGATCGGCATTTACGCATTTCAAAAGAAGAGCAATTATTAGCCCAGCAAAACACCTCACAAGTATTAATGCGGAGCTTTGCACATGAAATAAAAAATCCACTGGGAGGATTACGAGGGGCGGCACAATTATTAGAACTTGAATTAGTCACCGATGAATTAAAAGAATATACCCAGATTATTATTGAAGAAGCGGATCGGATGAAATCTTTAATGGATAAAATGTTAGGGCCGAATAAAGTCCCTAATAAAGTCAGCTTGAATATTCACGAGCCCTTAGAGCGAGTGCGTCAATTAGTGAATGCTGAAGTTAGTCAGCATATAGATATAATGTGCGATTATGATCCGAGTATTCCCGATATTCTGGCGGATAAAAATCAACTAATTCAAGTGTTTTTAAATATTATCCGCAATGCCGCACAGGCGATTGCTACACAAGGCAACATTATTTTGCGTACCCGTGTTGAACGTCATATGACCATTGCCAATAATACCTATAAGTTAACGGCACGTATTGATATTATTGATGATGGTATTGGCATCAAAGAAGAATTAATTGATAGAATATTTTTTCCTATGATTACTTATAAACAGGAAGGCACGGGCTTAGGTTTAACGATTGCCCAATCTATCATTAATCAATACGGTGGACTGATAGAATGTAGCAGCACCGGTGAAAATACCACGTTTTCGATTTTCTTACCTATAACCCATTAAGCAGACGTTACTTATGCCAGATAACTATCATGTATGGATTACCGATGATGATAAATCAATTCGTTGGGTCATTGAAAAAACACTACATAAACATCATATCACCACCCAAAGTTTTGCCAATGCTAAGGATTTACTCGCGGCTTTAATCGATGATACCCCTGATGTGTTGGTGTCTGATATTCGTATGCCTGGGATGGATGGCTTAGAATTATTAAGTCGTTTACAAACCTCGCACCCTGATTTACCGGTGATTATTATGACCGCTCATTCAGATTTAGAAAGTGCGGTGTCTAGTTTTCATGGCGGGGCATTTGAATATCTACCTAAACCGTTTGATATTGGTGATATGTTGCTGCTGGTGCAGCGTGCCTGCTTACATAGTCGTGAAAATAATAAAAAGTCCAAATATCATGATAATGATGAGGTGGTTCCGACTAATATTATTGGTGAAGCACCTGCGATGCAGGAAGTGTTTAGAGCCATTGGTCGCTTGGCTCGTTCGCATATTACCGTGCTTATTAACGGCCAGTCAGGGACAGGTAAAGAACTGGTTGCTCAAGCTTTACACCGACATAGTCCCCGTGCGAGTAGGCCTTTTATTGCTCTGAATATGGCAGCGATTCCCAAAGATTTAATGGAATCGGAATTATTTGGTCATGAGAAAGGGGCGTTTACAGGTGCGACGACACGTCGGGCAGGTCGCTTTGAGCAAGCCCATAACGGGACTTTGTTTTTAGATGAAATTGGCGATATGCCCTCAGAATTGCAAACCCGATTATTACGGGTATTGTCAGATAATGAGTTTTATCCCGTGGGGGCTCATAGTCCGGTTAAAGTTGATGTGCGTATTATTGCGGCAACCCATCAAAATTTGGAAACTTTAGTTGAGCAAGGTGATTTTAGAGAAGATTTATTTCATCGTTTGAATGTGATACGCATTCATATCCCACCGCTAAAAGATAGAATACAAGATATTCCATTATTAATGGGGCATTTCTTAAAATCAGCGGCGATTGAATTAGATACTGAGCTTAAAGTAGTGACCGCGGAAGCTGAAAATTATTTATGCACGTTGCCGTGGCCTGGAAATGTACGCCAACTTGAAAATACCTGCCGTTGGTTGACGGTGATGGCATCGAGCCGTGATATTCATTTAAATGATTTGCCGCCTGAATTATTGTTAATTGATGCGACGCAACATAAAACATCACATGAACAAGCTATTATTCATTGGGAGCAACAATTAAAAACAGATGTGCTGCAACGACTACAACAGGGTGAACAACAAGATATTGCTAAAATAATTATTGCAGATATTGAGCGGATATTAATTAGTACCGCGTTGCAGCATACTAACGGTCACCGCCATGAAGCGGCAAATTTATTGGGTTATGGTCGTAATACCTTAACCCGAAAAATTAAAGAATTAGTGATTGAGTAAAAAACTAAATATAGAGAGCTACTGGGTTCATCTGTTACATTAAACCACTTGCTAAAGGCATGTGGTTTAGTTTGTGTTTATGATTATCACCTAAAACTTAGCTGTTAATGTTGCAAAGGCTGAGATAGGAGGACCTGGTGAAACAACCTCATCTTGCAAGAATAAAAACGGTTCATAATACTTAGTATTGGTTAGGTTTTGAATATTAAGGGTTAAGTTTAGGTTTTCTGTTAATGGGTATGAAGCCTGAGCATCCATGCGATAAAAGCCATCAACGGTGTATTCATTAGGTAAACTAAGGTGTCTATTTGACATGGCTGTAATACCCATTCCTATGCCTAACCCATCAAGAATACCTTCAATAAAACGATAACGTACTGAGACACGCCCACTATGTTCAGGTACTCGGGGTAATCTATCTCCTACGAGTAGTGCAGGATCAGAATGTTTGGTTAGTTTTGCTGCCGTATAAGCATAATTTCCTAAAATCGATAAGGACTCAAAGGGTTCCCATAAAAAATCAAATTCAGCACCGTAAGATTTTTGTTCACCTGCTTGAATAGAACTAAATGCTCCATTAGGATTGGGTACGACGACATTTTTTCGAATCAACTGATACCCTGTAATGGAACCACTTAAACCAACATCATAAAAATCAAATTTCAAGCCGCCTTCAACTTGGCTTGATTTTTCAGGTTTGGGTATGTCACCAAATAAGGCTGTTACCGCTCGAAAGCCTTCTCCATAACCCGCAAAAATGGAAACTTGGTCATTAAAATCAAACACGGCACCGACTCGTGGAGTAACACTGGCGTTGGTATTTTCTGCACCGACTTCTTCAATACTGACTTGTGTCCAACGCAGCGATGTTAAAAAATGAAAATCTTGCGTAATATCCATTTGATCTTGTATATAGACACCAATAGTTTCATAGTGGTCATCTTGTGCTTGCATTATATTGCCATCTTTAATATCTAAGTAGGTGATATCATCATAGCGATCAGCAACATCTAACCAAATATCACTTTGTTCATCATAAAAAACACCAAGACGAGCCGTGCTTTTTGTGGTGTCATATTCTGCTCCAAATAACACCTTATGTGTGATAAAGCCTGTATCAAAATCAAGGATAAGATTGGGGTTAATGACAAACTCTTTAACAGATGCGGGTAGTGTGCCTGAATAAAAAGGTAAATGTGACGCTGATGGTTGACCAAAGCCACCGATACCATCAATAATTAATTCATGAGTAAAAGAGCTATACTCTTTATAACTATTTTCATAATATCGGGTTTGAATTGAGCCTTCTATATGTTGTGAAAATCGATGTGTTAATTCCAGTGTTATCATCTTATTTTCGACGGTTGATTTAGGTGTATCAGTTGCGCCGGAATAACGATAAGCAGGAATAGTATAAGGTGCATCAGCGATAGTACCTTCGGCTCGTAATCCCGAATATTCTAAAAATTTCACATGACTATATTGACCTCGAATAATCAAGTGTGTGTCAGGGGAAAAGTTAAACGCTAAGGTTGGAAAAAGAGAATAGTTTTCATTTTGTAGCGCATCAATATAACTTTCTGAATATTCATACTCACCCGTCAAACGAAATAAGATACTTTTATCCTCGGTTAAGGGTTGATTAAAATCAAATGAAGGGTTGAGGGTTGTAAAGCTACCGCCTCTAAAAGACACAGTATAATGTGCATCTGCTTCAGGCTGTTTGGAAACGACATTAATTAAACCACCCACGGGAGCGCCTAAGCCGCCGCCAAAAAGCGTTGAAGTAGGCCCTTTGACTACTTCTATGCGTTCAACATTAATTAAAGATAAGGGGTCGGCTGCATTGCCTTGTCCATAAGTGGGTAAGCCATCCGTATAGAATTGTGATTTAAACCCGCGGACTAAAAATTCACTGGTGAGTAATTCAGTTGTTTTTGGGGCCACAATGGATGACACATTTTCAATTGCCCCAGACAGGGTTTGAATATTTTGATCTCTGAGTACCGCAGTAGGAATTACCTGTATCGATTGAGGTATTTCCATCAGTGGGGTATCAGTTTTAGTTGCTGATTTAGCATCAAAAATATTATAGCTTTTTAAATCTTCGGTACTGCTTTCAATTTGTAGTGTATCCAGTACGATACCATCAGATGTTTTATGCTCAGTAGGGGGAGCTTGTTGCTCATCAGCATAAGCCATGCCGCTAGACAAAGTCATTAAAATCACATTAGATAACTTTAAAGCATTAAATCGCTTTTTTTTAAGTAGGCTAATCATATTTAATTAACTTGCAGTGTTACGCTAGTAAAGCGATAGGGTTCATCAAATGTGCTATTTTGGGTGGTATCAACACCAAAATAAATAGGGATGCTCATGCCAGAATTTAAGGGGCCTATAATACTTGCAGGGCTAGGTATTGCTATATTTCTAAAATCAACGAGTCTACCTTGATAGGCTGCGGCAGGGCTTGTACTCCACTCAAAATTGCTGTTAAGCCAGTAAAAAGTATCTTGATATACAAAAGCAACGAAATAATCGGCATTAGGGTAGGCTGTTGAAGTGGCAACGCCTAAATCTACGGTTAGATTAATGCTTTCAGATGCATTGAGATGTGCGGTATCTGATTGACCATTCAGTGTTATATTAGGAAAAACGCAGGGAATTTGCATGGCTGTTTGCTCTGCTAAAGCGACATCATCCTGAGCACACATAACAAAACTAGAGGTGGGTCTATAAAGTTCGGATTCAGGAAAGAATGCCTGAACTAATTCAGGTGACCAAGCTAAATCACCCGACAAATAAAACGAATCGGAATTACTAAAAATGGTTTGATTCAACACATCATAACCAATAACAGGGAAGTCGATGTGGTTACGCAAGAACCAACCCGATACATTATGCTCTGCAACAGGTTTAACAGGGCTGTTGGGATTATTATTGAAATTATAATCTTCCGTGCGAGTATTATCGTATTCTAGTGTCCAATCACCCATGATAAAAAAACGCGGTGTACCATCATCTCTTGCGGGTAAATCAAAACGCATCACCCCACCTAAACCGATACGACCTGTTGCCGCCGATTGTAAAATATCGGTAGAATCAAATGTAAACTGACTCGCAAATGAATTAATGCCTGCGGTTCTGTTAGGGTGATCAGCGTTAAAGTCTGACCCATGTAAAGCATATATAAATGTATTGCTAGCAAGTTGTTCCGCTGTTAAAACACGGCTTTCTGTTAAATCATTTTTTACTAGCCCTATCATTGATTGTTCGTCAAAAAAATCATTAACAATAAACGTACTACTGTTTTCAAGTGCAGTAGGATTAACAGTTTGAATAAATTCACCACTGCTCACTTCAAGTCCACTCACACTAGGACTGATTAAAAAAAGACCATACAGTGCTGTTAAGCCAGCTTGGCTTGCTATAGACATCATTATTTCCTTACTAAAAGAATGTGATTGATTTAAAAAAATGGTGTTATGAGTAAGAGTGAATAGCGTGCATATTCATGCTATTCACTCTTGAATAAAATGTTTATTTATTCTGTTATTGCTTCAGTGACCGTTAGAATAAAAGCAGATGGAAAATGTCCCGGAATTAGTTGCATTTCTACATATAATTTATTGTTTTCTCCGTTACCACCTACTAAAACAACCTGAGGTATCCTTAATAATCCAGTATCTGTATCTAGCACAGCATCTACATTGTTTGGCTCTGCTGTTAATTCAATATTTTTGAGTTCAAAAGAATACTGTCCGCTATCTAAAATAACCGCACGAAAACTAGCCGCATAGGTTTGATTACCAACTTGTATAGCGGGTAGTGTTAATATTTCCGAATTAAAAGAATAGCTGGCAGGTTCAGGGCTTTCACTAGCAATCGTCGTAAACGTAAAATCGCCTACATCTGTGCCTTCGGTAGCCCCTAGCATCGATGCTAACTCACTTGCCAGAGCGACATCACCCGCTAAACTAAAATTATCCTCATCAATTACGGTGACTTCAACATTGGTTAAATCATATGATTGCAACTGAAAAGCATGGTAATTTGTTATGTACCAACCCGATCCATTGGCTGCATTGCCTATACGACTTGCATCATAATGTAAGCCATAATCTCCGATAGATATACCGCCTACAATAGTATTAATAACATGCATTCCTGCTAAGCCAATAATCCCTGTCCCTGTGGCCGGATCACCTTCATATTCAAATGTTGATATTTGTGGAGCACGTTCTGCTAGTCCAACAGGCGGAGTAGCAATAGTGGCTCCAAATACTTTGAAGTTAAAGCTATCAGGGATATTATCCGAAAGCGGGGTATCACGTACCTCTGCTCCCGTTTTATTTGCACTGGCGATACTATCAAGCCAGACTGTATTTGATACTACACTACTGAGACCCAATAAAGTTGCCTCATCAAAATCCAGAACAAATTCTCCTGTTGTCACCGTTGTTGCTGAAGCATTAGTTGTAAGTGCTAAACCTAATAATAGGGCAGCTGAACTAAATTGTGATTTCATTTTCATTTTGTATACCTTTTTCTCGTTGTATTTAAATATCAGTGATGATGGTTATGTTGTGGGATTTATATTTTGTTCCATATCGATAATCAGTGGGGCAAACATATCTTTGATAATGTTATGAATAAGAGGACTGGCTTTTTCTGGAGAGCCTGAGTCAAAAGGCGGTGCAGGATCATATTCAGCTTGTAATTGAATGGCTTCAGCATATTGTTGTCCTCGTAATTTAGCGAGAATTTCTAAGCCAAAATCGATACCTGCAGTCACGCCTCCACCAGTCACAATATTGCCATCCCATACCACACGCTCTTTAGTCGCAATTGCACCGAATCCCGTTAATAAACCTAATGTTGACCAATGTGAAGTTGCTTTCTTACCTTTAAGTAAATCTGCTTTACCCAACAATAAACTGCCTGTACATACGCTGGTAATATATTTAGCAGTAGCAGCTTTCGCTTTAATAAAATCAATAAATTGTTTATTTTGCATCGCTTTTAATGTGCCTGAAGCTCCCCCTGGTATAAATAAAATATCTAAGTCATCTGGACACTCATTTTGTGTATGGGTTGGCACAATTGAAATGCCACCCGCCTCAACAGGACTTAAATCATTCGTCGGTGAAATTAAATAAATTTTAGCCCCCATCATGCTGTTAAAAATAAATTGAGGATTTACTAAATCAGCGGCATAAAATCCTGGATAGAGCAACATGGCTATTTTTTCATCCCCCATCATTTCAATGTTTTCGGTACTCATAAATGTTTCATGAGCTTTAATAGAGACGGTATTTGCTATTTTTTTACGTTGTGCATAATTATTAATAGCGGCTGTCACACTTACAAAAGGTGCAAGACTCATAGCCGCAAGAGATAATTTTGCAAATTGACGACGATTCATATGTTTCTCCATAAAATTTTATAGTTGTATTGATCCAGTAACGATAAATTCAGTTCCTCGAGCAGGTGTAGTACGCGTACCAAAATAATTGAGCCTTTGGTAGTAATTTGCATTGGTTAAATTCTTAATAGTTATGCCGATTTTATAAATATCTCGGTGATAAGCTAAACTTGAATCCAGCGTGTAATAAGCATTTGTTTTAAATTCATTGTTGTTGGAGAGATAGCTACTCGATTGAGTATAAATGCCAGAGCCAATACTTAATCCCCGCATCATTGGGAATTGAAATGCATAATTAAGCCAAAATCGTCCTGAATGACTCGGCACACCCGCCAAAAAATTCCCTTCAGGTACATTTAAACTATCGGTAAATCTTGCATCAGTAAACGTATAGGTCGCGAGCATATTTAAGCTTTCTGTGGCCTGCCAACTTATATTTGCTTCAAATCCTCGAGAGCGTTGCTGTCCCTTGCTTGTTGCACGTAACTGGGAATCACTGAAATCAGTAACCGCAATATTTTCTCTCTTTATTTGATATAGCGAAAACTGCCCTGTTACCTGTTCTGCAAGATCAAACTTTATTCCAAACTCCACTTGATTAGATAACTCTGGTTTTGGTGTGGAAACAAAATTTACGCCATTTTGTCCACGCATACCTTCGCTATAATTAGCAAAAAAAACTAACGAATCTGATAGCTCAATTACTGCACCAATATTGGGCAATGCACGCGTTGCATTGGTAGAAAAATTAAGCTCAAAACCAGGCGTGGTATTATTATAATTCATCGAGACATGTGCTATCCGAAGCCCTGATAATAAATGCAAGCGATTATAAAGTGTGCTTTGTAATTGAAGCGTGGCACCGAAAGTCGTGTTATTTGTGAATTGATTATTTTTACGTCTTCCAGGATATTGATAAGGTAAAAAAACAGGTGCTGTTAAATCGATAAAGCCGATAGGCAATAAGTCAAAATCTATAAATGACTTCTCATCTAGCTGACTATAATCACCACTTACAAGAAAAGTATTGCTGGTCTTCCCTAGGCTAAACTTAGCGGTTGCATAGCCTTGAAAAGTCATTTCGTTAGAAATCTGAGATAGCTCGTTATTGCTTAATGCCCAGGTATGTGGAACTAATGGCATCCCTAAGGCTTTAAAATCAGAGACAGATAATGGCTTATTAGCATTAAAATCAAAACCTTCACCTAAAATACCTTGAACAAATGTGTCATGCTCTGAATGGGCATAACGTGCTTTAGCAGTAATCGACCATATATCATTTAATTGATGATTCAGTGTAGTCCAAATACCCGCGAATTCTGATTGACTTTTAGGAATGTCATGAGGACCGATATACAATTTTGGCATAATATTAAAGTCACCTGCAACTGTACCCATTGCTGGCAGACCCTGATAATCTTGACTTTTCCATGTTGAGTACTTAGTTTGAATAGTTAAGCTTGTATTGTCATTATGTATATAACTAACACTAGGATTCAGGTTATAGCGTTCAGTTTTTAAAATATCAATATGACTTCCGCTATGTGTATATTCACCGGTAAAACGTAATAATAGTTTGTCATTAATAGGTTGGTTAATATCAATAAATGGCTGAATAAATTGATAATTACCAGATTTAATACCTGCTTCGTAAAAGGCTTGTTTTTCAGGTAACTTAGAAATTATATTGATAACCCCACCTGCTGGTGAGCCGCTTCCACCACTGTATAACGTCGCATTAGGTCCTTTTAATACTTCAATTTTTTGTGTATTAATTAAACTTCCTTGATCGCCAGTATTTAGGTTTTGATAAAAACCATCAATCATTTGCATACTGGCAAAGCCACGTATTAAGGTGGGTTCAAAATTAGGTGAAATATTTGGATTTCTAGGAATAACACCACTCACATTGTATAAGCTATCACTAATGGTAACGGATTGTTGGTCTGTTATTAATGTAGAGGGGATTACTTGAACAGAGTAAGGTAGCTCTAAAAGAGGGCTGTCAGTTTTAGTGGCAGAATAGCTATTTTTAGGGCTGTAACGAGCGAGAGGTTCATTATTAACGGTAAAATTATCAAGCTTTATAGGTATTAAACTATTACCTAATTTTTTATAATGGGATGGTTTAAAGAGTAGCAAACTATCATCAGGTAAATCTAATATCGGCACTGATTTTAATGGCCTATCAATTTCTAATGTTATTGATTTTGTTTGTGTAAAACGATAGTTTATTTTGGAATTTTCAAGTAGCTTATCTAAAGCTTCTACAATAGAGTAGTGACCTGATAACTCTTTACTCATAATATTTCGAGTTATATCAGCCTTGAATAAAATCTTTACACCACTTATTGTTGCAAACTCTAATAAGGCAGTAGAGAGAGGCTGAGTAGGAATAGCAAACTTTATTTTATTCTCTAAAGCCATTGCATTTTGCATCAATAATACGATAAAAATTGTGCATGCAAGCATTCGTCCTTGTCTTTCCATTCAATTTCCATATATTTTATCGTCCAGTTGTTTAGTTAATTTTGTCAGCTTATAGATAAGACGACTGAACTAAACAAAAGTATCTACTTAAATAATTATTTTTTTTATTTAGCGGAAACGAGCACCAGTTTTTCAGTGATTTTAGTAATATTGACTGGCAAACTTTGTTCGATGGTTTTTAACGCAATATTAGTGTCTTGGGTATCAAATATACCAGTTACAGTTAAAGCGTTAATCGTTTTATCGGTAATCATAATAACGCCTGATCGATAGTAGCTTAGTTCAACTAATACCTCAGCTAATGGTTTGTCGAGAAAGATAATTTGTTGTTGACGCCAAGATTGTGTACGAGATAAATTGACTGTATGAGATGACAGTATTTTTTGATTATTAAAACTGAGCTGTTTGCCTTCTGGAAGGCTTTCCATTATCCCACCATTATTTAGCGATATTTTAACAGCATGTTCAAAAACAGTAACCGCTACAGTATCACCTCGACTTTTAATATCGAATTCAGTGCCTAAAGCACGCACGTTACCGTAGGCAGTTTGCACATAAAAGGGACGCTGCTTATCTTTTGCAACATCAAAATAAGCTTCACCGTGATGTAATGTGATTTTTCTATTTTTATCGTTGTAATCAATTGATAGGGCGGTATTGCTGTTCATTATGAGCTTTGAACCATCACTCAGTGTCATTTGTTTTAGCCCACCCGAAATAGTGTAATGATCAGCAAATAAAGTGGGAAGTTGCGGAAAAAAAGTAACCATTAACAATAATGAGGCAGCTATTGCCAAGATAGTTTTAGAACGCCATTTAGTTTTCAGGGTAGATAAAGTAAACGGGCTATTGTGTGTGATGGTATTGAAATCTAAAGAAATATCATTGGTATTAATGCTATCTAGCTCATCCCAAAATAAACTTATTTCTACCCATGCATGTTGATTTTCTGCACTATGGGACAACCATTGTTCAAAATCATACTGTTGTTGCACAGTGACAAGGTCTGAATTTAACGTAGCTTGCCAAGCAGTCGCTTCATCTATTGCGCTATCTTTTTTTTTAAATAAACTCATATCTTGTTGTTCACTATAAAAGACTGTTAATAATAAGACGTTTTGATAAGTAAAAGTATCTATAACTAATTGATATTTTTATATTGTTAAAAGTACAACTCAGTTTTCTGTTCCTTAATTGAATGTTTGCATACGTTCGCGGCAATGCCGCATTGCTTTAACCATATGTTTTACGATAGTGCTTTCACTAATACCTAATTCCTGTTTTATTTTAGAATAAGGGTAGTGCTTAAACTTATGCATAATAAAAACTTGCTGACATTTAGGGGGAAGCTCATTGATAACTTGTTGTAAAAAAATAAGTTTTTCTTGGGAATAAAGTTGTCGTTCTAATGAAGGGGTTGCATCAGGAACATTATTTAACGCATCGCTATCTTCTTTTCTAGCTTCCGTTCTAATATTTCGACGATAATAATCAATAGCTAGATTGCTTACTATCTTATAAAGAAATGCACGTGGATTTTTAATGTCAGTATCAGACTTAATATTAACTAAACGGATATAAGCATCTTGTAAAATATCAGCGACGACATCAGGTGCATGGTTATTTTTTATTAAATAACCGCTTAATTCAATGCGGTGTTGTTCAATTAATTGTGCTGCAAATGACGGAGAGAATTTTGACATAGTTTAGAGTTAAACATTTGTAAGTATTTCAATATTCTCAGGGTAGGAATGAATTAGATTTAAGAGAGGAACAGGAACCCTTTTTAGATAAATCAATTTCTTGTAAAAAGCTAATTTTAAGCGTATTTTTGCAATTATAACAAATATAGCTAAATTTTTAACAAGCAAAAAAAAACGGGCAAACCATCTGCCCGTATTAGAGATAAAACATGACTAACTTTTTAAACTATTTTCCAGAATTAGTAAACTCTGGATAGGCTTCCATTCCACATTCTGAATAATCAACGCCTTGATATTCCTCTTCTTCCGTAACACGAATACCGATGATTGATTGAATCACTTTCCATGTTAGAAAACTGGCACTAAATACAAAGATAAAAATACTGGCAATACCCGTTAATTGAGCGACTAAAGTTGCATCAGGATTTGAAAAGCATACCGCTAATAAGCCCCATATACCGACGACCCCATGTACGGAAATAGCCCCTACGGGATCATCAATTTTCAATTTATCAAAACCAATCACTGAGAAGACCACAATAATCCCTGCGATAGCTCCGATGATAGAAGCAAGTAATGGCGTAGGGGTTAAAGGCTCTGCGGTAATCGCGACTAAACCGGCTAATGCTCCGTTTAACGCCATTGATAAATCAGCTTTACCGAATAAGATATGTGCGGTGACTAATGCGGAGATAACACCGGCTGCCGCAGCAGCATTAGTATTCACAAAGATAAGTGCAACCGCATTGGCTTCTTCAACATTAGAAATTTTTAATTCAGAACCACCGTTAAAGCCGAACCAACCTAGCCATAAAATAAACATACCTAAGGTTGCTAAGGGCATATTACAGCCAGGAATAGGATGAATAGAGCCATTAGCACCATATTTCCCTTTACGTGCACCTAATAATAAAACCCCTGCTAAGGCAGCGGTTGCACCACATAAATGCACTACACCTGACCCTGCAAAATCAGAAAATCCTAGCTGATCTAAAAAGCCGCCGCCCCATTTCCAGTAGCCTTGAATGGGATAAATAAAACCAGTCATAACCACTGAAAAGGATAAGAATGCCCATAATTTCATGCGTTCAGCAACCGCACCAGAGACAATCGACATTGCAGTGGCAACAAATACCACTTGAAAAAAGAAATCTGCCATCGTGGAGTAATAGGTTTCTCCCTTACTGGCTAATACATCTACAGTGGTGTTGTCTTCACCTAGTAAAAAGCTGATACCTGGCCAGATACTGTTGACGGCTTCTGCTGGATACATCATGTTATAACCACATAACATATACATAACACAGGCAATTGAATATAAGGCCACATTTTTGGTTAAAATTTCAGTGGTATTTTTAGCTCTTACCAAGCCCGCTTCTAACATAGCGAAACCGGCTGCCATCCACATGACGAATGCACCACAAATTAGAAAGTAAAATGTGTCTAACGCATAACTTAATTCTGTTAATTGTTCCATCTTAAACTCCTGCTCGTTTAAATTGCTTCATTACCTGTTTCACCGGTACGAATACGAATCACTTGCTCTAAATTAGTAACAAATATTTTGCCATCACCAATTTTTCCTGTATTTGCAGCGGTGGTAATCACTTCAAGTGCTTGTTCTAGTAATTCATCAGAAACAGCGGCTTCAATTTTTGCTTTAGGTAAAAAATCAACGACATATTCTGCACCACGATATAATTCAGTATGCCCTTTTTGACGACCAAAGCCTTTAACTTCAGTAACGGTAATCCCTGCAATGCCTATATCTGATAATGCTTCACGAACATCATCTAATTTAAACGGTTTAACCACGGCTGTAATCAATTTCATTGTGTTTGTCTCTCTCAAAAAATATTATGTGCTTTGAGTGAAGATGAAGCATCAAATATGCCATTAAGTATAATAAATTGATTTTGCTATCATTTTTAAAAAGTAAATAATTGCTAGGCACTATTATGGTGCATTTAAAATTAAAGATGTGCTATTTTGGTGTAAAAATTAAGGATTAACGGGGAGGGGGCTTAAATGTGTTGTGATTTATTATTTAAGCGGGGATGTTTATTATTTTCGTACCAAATCAGCAAGTCTAAATAAGTGCGAATATTAGCAACATAATTAATCGCTTCGCTGCCTCGTGCATAACCGCGTTTGGTTTGAGTATGCCATTTTTCTTGCGCTAATAACGGTAGATATTTTTTAACATCTATCCATCTATCAGGATTACCACCTTGTTGTTGCGTCAAAATACGCGCGTCTTCTAAATGCCCAAAACCAATATTATACGAGGCGAGTGCAAACCAGGTGCGGTCTGGTTCGGTGATGCGGCGTGGAATTTTTTTAAAACATTTTTTTAAATAATTAGTCCCGCCGCGAATACTATCAGGAGGCGATAGCCTATCTTTAACGCCCATTTGTTTGGCGGTGCTTCTAGTTAGCATCATCAGCCCTTTAACACCGGTTGGTGATACCGCATTGGGGTTCCAATGTGACTCTTGATAACTGAGCGCGGCTAAAAGCTGCCAGTTTAGCTTACGTTTTTTAGCATATTGTTGAAAAAATTTTCGATATTTAGGCAAACGTTTAATAAAGTGTCGTCTAAAGGTGGTGTAGCCCACATATTTCAAATGATAGGTATGTGCATAATGACGCTCAATAAGTTGTGCGAGTGTTTTTTCTTGTTTAAGGGTGTTAAAAAAACTGACGGCTGCATTATATAAGCTATCATCTGTTGATTGTTTAAACGCCCATGCAAGGGGTAGTGCAGGGCTAATATTAAAGGCAACATTGAGCTTGGGATAAACTCGTTTTAATAAATTAATTTGATTAGAATCGGCAATCGTATAATCAATTAATTTTTCATTGAGTAAATGCAGTAAATTATGGGTGTCTAAGTTTTTATTTTCAGTCCACTGTAGTTGTGGGTATTTTTTTTGAAGATTTTTTAAGGTTTCAATATGGCTAGTGTCACGGGTGACTTCAAATGATTTTTTATTTAATAAATCATTAATTTTTTTAGGACGTGGGGTGCCTGAACGATAAATGATTTGTTCGGTAATTTGTTGATAGGGCGGGGTAAAACGGAGGTGTTGTTGACGTTTTGGGGTAATCGTTAAACCAGCGGCAGCAAAATCAGCTTCACCGGCTTGAATTTTGTGTAATAGGCTAGAAAATTTATTAGGAAAAATAAAATAGGCTTCTACGCCTAAATGTTTTGCAAATAATTGTACTAAATCATATTCTAAACCGGAAAATCCATCAGCGGTTTTATAATAGGTGGTTTGGTCTTTTCGTGACAGTACCACAAAATAACCACGTTTTTTAATGCGTTCTAGCTGGTTAAGCGTCGGTATGGATAATGGTGGCGGGGGAGTAATAAGCGGTTGCGGTGTAAAATTAATAATATCTCTAGCACTCAAAAAAACGAAAAATAAAACTAAGCCATAAGGCGTTAATATGGCTAAGTTTTGGCTAAGTGCTTTTTTAAAATGTGCATAGTTCATACGCACCTTTATACGATTCATTTATTTTAAAGGTGCGACTGAGCTAATCAAGCTAATAAAAATTAACGAATGGCTTTGTAATGATTAATTAATGCATTAGTAGAACAATCGTGTGAGCTAATATCATCGCTATCACTTAATTGCCCTAAAATATCAATCGCGAGCACTTTACCCAACTCAACGCCCATTTGGTCGAAGCTATTGATATTCCATATTTTGCCTTGTACAAAAATCTTATGTTCATAAAAGGCAATTAAAGAGCCTAAAAACTTCGGCGTTAATTTTTTAAATAAGAATGAATTAGTAGGGCGGTTGCCTGAAAATACCTTAGAGGCGACTACATTTTCCGATGCATCAGCACCTAACATTTCTTTGACTTCTGCTGCTGTTTTACCTTTCATTAAGGCTTCAGTTTGGGCTAAAAAGTTAGACAGTAAAATATCATGGTGCTCAGGTAAATCATAATGACTTTGTGCAGGGGCAAGAAAATCACATGGAATTAATTTAGTCCCTTGATGTAATAGCTGATAAAAAGCATGCTGGCCATTTGTGCCAGGTTGTCCCCAAATAATAGGGCCAGTACTG
>CAJVYO010000001.1 GCA_913009515.1 uncultured Methylococcaceae bacterium | reverse complement strand
TATCTTCTATACCATCTTCTAATTCACTGAAAAAATCTAATCCTGTCCGCTGTTCAATTTCATCAATCGTGCTTAAATACTGTGTTAAAGCTTCTGTCCCTTTAACGTTTTGTGGCATGATAAACGCAAGTGCATAAGGTGTTTCATTGTTATCTTCCCTGATATATATTTTATAAAATGCAGTCGGTATTTTTACATGAGCCGCTGATTTTAAATGTGCTGAATTATCGTCAAAAATAGTACCTGTCATTACCCATATTTTGTCACTGAGTTTCGTAAAATAATTAATTTCAACTTCTTCCAGTCGCTGCCATAATTTGCGGTTTAGCTTGGGACGTTGTGGCGTGATATTGCTCATAAAAAAGCTATCAAGTTGGGCTGATTTTCCATATAAACGGGAAATAGCGTAATTAGGTGCCATATGCCCACGGTCATAACCGCTGCCGGTATAATCTTTATGTTTTACACGATGCAAACTACGCCAATCAGATTTAAACGAACTCGGACGCTTTAAAGAACGGCTATTTTTAGCAACAGGCTGTATTTGATAGCTGACCCACAACGGATTACCGCGTAAATCAGAATAACCAATCATAAAATGTGGATTGCGTAAGACTCGAAACCATGCTGAAGAATTGTGCCACTGTTGAGCCTGTGGAACACCGTGATAGCTTTGTTTGGGGCGAGCAATACTGACTTCATAATAATAATTAATTCCCCCCAAAATAAAAAAAACCGATAATAGCCATGGGTAACGGTAAATCAATTTACAGGTATTTATCACTATCCACAGTAGGTGAGTGTGTTTTTTTGACATAGAATTTTAAAAGGCAGTGGTTAAAAATATTATTTATGGCACAATATTAGCTTAAGAAATTTTTTATTCAATGTAAATATAATTAAGATGGTCGATAAGCTAAACAGTGAGATTTTAGAGAAAGCAAAAAAAATAGAATTATTGGTGCTTGATGTCGATGGGGTGTTGACCGATGCCCGTTTATTTTTTGACAATAAAGGGCAAGAATATAAGGGCTTTAATACCCAAGATGGTTTAGGGATTCGTTTGATGCAGCGTGTCGGTATTAAGGTGGCAGTTATTTCAGGTCGGGCTTCAAAACCGGTTGCCTTAAGAATGAAAAATTTAGGTATTGAATTAGTGTATTTAGGGCAATCTGATAAGCGAATTGCGTTTAAAGAAATTTTAGCGACGGTGGGCTGTGGCGCGGAGCAAGTAGCGTATGTAGGCGATGATTTAATTGATTTACCGGTGCTGACGCAAGTAGGTTTGCCGATTGCAGTGCAAGATGCAAATGAATTTATTTTACCTTATGTTGCATGGCAAACTAAGGCATTAGGCGGGCAAGGAGCAGTGCGAGAAGTGTGCGATGTTATTTTGCAAGCTCAAAACCAATTAGACGCTATTGTCGCTAGTTATTGTGCTTAATTGATGAATTTATTAGCGTATAAAGGCAGTATTGTATTAGTACTGGTTTTTTTAAGCTCTATTTGGTTACTGAATCAAGCTAAAGCACCGTTGCTTAAAGTGGTTAAGGTCGCTGAATACAGTAAAATCGATTATTTTTCCAAAGGTTACACTAAAATTGAAATGAACGAACAAGGTATACCCGTACAGCGTTTAGATGCAAGTTCACTGCAACATGAAAGCCATAATGATGAGATGCAATTTAATGATCCGATTGTGACGGTGTACCAAGTAGAAAATACGATACCGCCTTGGGTAATTAATGCAGAATCAGGGCGCATGTCAGCAAATGGGCAAACTATTTTTTTAAACGATGCGGTACTGATTAGCCGTGCGGCAAGCAAGTCAGCACAGTTAGGAGCGATTAAAATTAAAACACGGGATTTAATGTTGGAGCCTGATAAAGCATATGCAGAAACCGCCGCATGGGCGGAATTAACCACAAATTCAGAAGTTATATCAGGCATTGGGCTAGAATTTTTTTATCAACAGCCTTTATATATTAAATTATTAAAAGCAGTGAAGGGCAGACGTCATGTTCATTAAAGTATTAATCGCTTATTTAGTGTTATTACTCGGCAGTCAGCCTTTAATAGCGGTAGCTGATGAGCTTGAGCAACCGCTTGATGATGCAATTACTTTGGAATCAGATGCAGGGTTTTATGATGAAAAACAAGGTTTAAGTATTTATACCGGTCAAGTAGTGATTAAACAGGGAAATATGACCTTAGAGGCAGATAAAGTGAGCGTTTTTAGTAAAGACCGCGATATTTATAAATTAATTGCTACCGGTAAGCCGGTTAAATTTACCCAAACCCCTGAAGAGGGCAAAGAAGATGTGCATGGTCACTCATTAGTGATGGAATATAAGACTAAAATTAGAGTCTTAATTATGACGCAACAAGCACAGGTTTGGCAGGGTGAGAATAGTACCGCAAGTGAACGTATTGTGTATGACCGTATTAGTGAAATTATTAAGGCGGGTGATGAAAGTCTGGTAAATCAAAGAGTGCATGTTATTTTGCGTTCGAGTAAAGACATACCCGACAAAAATAATGAGCTAGGGTTGTAAACGATGGCTATGTTAGCGGCTCAACATATTATGAAGCAATATGGTAAGCGTCAGGTGGTGAATGACGTGTCATTACACGTACAGAGTAATGAAATCGTGGGCTTATTAGGCCCGAATGGAGCAGGAAAAACCACCAGCTTTTATATGTTAGTGGGTTTAGTGCGTACTGATGGCGGAGCTATTTTTTATAACGAGTTAGATATTACGCATTATCCGATGCACAAACGAGCTCAAATGGGAGTGGGTTATTTGCCGCAAGAAGCATCAGTGTTTAGAAAGTTGAGCGTAGAAGATAATTTACGGGCAGTATTAGAGTTACGCAAAGACCTGAAAAAGCCGCAAATAAACATGATTATTGATGATTTATTAAATGAATTTAGTATTAGCCATATTCGAGAAAGTAAGGGCATGGCGTTATCAGGTGGTGAGCGGCGACGAGTGGAAATAGCCCGTGCATTAGCAACTGATCCTGAATTTATTTTATTAGATGAACCCTTTGCAGGCGTTGACCCGCTATCGGTTTTAGAAATTCAAAGTATTATCGCCCATTTAAAAGAACGTAATATTGGGGTATTAATTACTGAACATAATGTTCGCGAAACATTGGGCATTTGTGATCGAGCTTATATTCTTAATGCGGGTAACGTGATTGCAGAAGGCACTACGGCAGAGGTTATTGCGAATGAAGAAGTACGCAAGGTTTATTTAGGCGATGATTTTAGCTTGTAAGGGCAATTTTTAATTTGGACTTAGTAACAGACAGGAAAATTTAATGAAACAATCATTACAACTGCGTATGGGGCAGCAATTATCGATGACCCCGCAATTACAGCAGGCGATTAAATTATTACAACTGTCTACTTTGGATTTACAGCAAGAAATACAACAGGCATTAGATTCTAATATTATGCTCGAAGTGATTGAGGATAATCTGGGTGCAAATGAACAGCCAATCACAGAAGATAAAGTTGATAATCAAACTGATGAGATAAATAGTGAAGGCTCAGAAGAGCTAATGCCCAATGAATTAGCGGTTGATAGTTCTTGGGATGATGTGTTTGAACCACAGCAAACGGGAATCAAAGTCACTAATGCAGTCACGGAAAATGCAGATTTTGCAGCACAACGTAGTGAGCCTGATAGTTTATATAAGCATTTAATATGGCAGGTGGAAATGGCACCGTTATCTGCAAGAGATCGTGAAATTGCGTTAGCGATTATTGATTCAGTTGGCACATCCGGTTATTTGATGGTGGCGATTAATGAGATTTTCGACAGTTTAGGCGATACATTAGAGGAATTAACCTTAGACGAAGTTAAGGCGGTCTTGCATCGTGTCCAGCGTTTTGACCCCATTGGCGTGGCGGCAGAAAATTTAAAAGACTGTTTAAGTATACAGTTAGCAGAATTAGATGACGATACGCCTTTTAAGGTGAGTGCATTACGGTTAGTGAATGAGTTTTTAGATGATTTAGCATCACAGAATAAAGCAAAATTATTAAGACGTTTAGCTTTGTCCGAGATAGAATTGGCGGAAGTAACCGCATTAGTGCGTTCTTTAGAGCCTAGACCGGGCGAAAGTATTGCTACCGTGGTATCAGATTGTGTGGTGCCGGATTTATTTGTACAGAAAACCGCATCGGGTGAATGGCGAGTGAGTTTGAATCCTGATATTTCACCTAAGTTACAAGTGAATACGGTGTATTCAAAAATGATTCAGCGGGGAAAAAAGGATGATGATAACGTGCGGTTGCGTGAACATTTACAAGAAGCGCGTTGGTTTATCAAAAGTTTACATAGCCGTAATGATACTTTGCTCAGAGTAGGCTGTAGTATTATTGAACGGCAGTTAGATTTTTTAGAGCAGGGTGATATGGCGATGAAGCCTCTGGTGCTAAAGGAAATTGCCGAAGATTTAGGGCTGCATGAATCGACTATTTCTCGGGTGACAACCCAAAAATATATGCATTTACCAACAGGGATTGTGGAATTAAAATATTTTTTTTCAAGTCATGTGTCGACTGCCAGTGGCGGCGAATGTTCCGCAACCGCTATTCGGGCATTTATTCAAGAGTTAATTGAGCATGAAAATCAGGTTAAACCCTTAAGTGATAAGAAGATAGCTGATTTTTTAGCAGAAAAAGGCATTAATGTGGCGCGGCGCACGATTGCAAAGTACCGTGAAGCACTGGCTATTCCCTCGTCAAGCCAGCGGAAGCGACTGTTTTAAAAGTCACGCCCGACAGTGAACGTGTAGTATAATGACAATTGTTTTTTAAAGATTATTA
Source organism: uncultured Methylococcaceae bacterium (assembly GCA_913009515.1). Classification (GTDB taxonomy): domain Bacteria; phylum Pseudomonadota; class Gammaproteobacteria; order Methylococcales; family Methylomonadaceae; genus Methyloprofundus. The sequence continues at coordinate 30,560 of CAJVYO010000001.1, read as the reverse complement.
GGAGTTTAAAATTATGCAAATTAGTATCACAGGTCATCATATCGACGTAACAGACGCGATGAAACAAAGCGTTGAAGATAAAATAGGTAAATTAAAACGTCATTTTGATCATGTTATGGATATACATGTTATTTTGACAGTTGAAAAATTAGAGCAAAAAGCAGAAGCAACCGTTCATTTAAGTGGTGCAAATTTATTTGCTGAAGATACGCAAGAAGACATGTATGTCGCTATCGATCATATGGTCTCTAAACTAGATCGCCAAATTATTAAACATAAAGAAAAAATACAATCGCATCGCGGTTAATTTTTTCAGTTTGAACATAAGGTAAATGATTATTTACCTTATGTTTGTAAAATTTATCTATAACTGGCTTTAATAAAGGCTGGTTATAGATTGAATTTACGCTTCCATTACACATAGATGCAAAGGATGAACATGTCAGTACGACCTCAAGATACCGCCGAGTTACATTTAGAACAAATTATGTATGACCTAGAAAATGGCACGCTTTATGATGCTCGTGCTCATTTACATGATTTACATGCAACTGAAATTGCGTTGTTACTCAGGTCTTTACCGATTGATTATCGTTATCAAATTTGGACGGTGATATCAACAGAAGTTATGGGTGAAGTGCTAGTTGCATTGCAAGGTGAAGTGCGGGTAGGTTTGATTGACCATAGTTCGGCCAAAGATTTAATTGCCTCGGTTAATCACTTGGAATCAAGAGAGGTTGCTGATTTAGTCAGTGACTTTCCTGCGACGATTCGTGAAAAAATTCTCAATATTCAAAGTGATAGCCGCCTTGAGTCTGCATTGTCTTATGATGGACATACCGCAGCAAGATTAATGCGTTTAGATGTATTGACCGTTAAAAAGAGTTCAACAGTAGACAGTGTTTTAGCGTATTTACGCCAGCAAGATAAACTACCATCGAATATGGATAGCTTAATTGTCGTTGATGATAACGGTAAATATGAAGGCATGGTCGCTATTTCGAGTGTGTTAACCAATAAAGCCGCCGTGTTAATTTCATCATTAATGAATGATACAGTCGAAGCGATTAGCTTAAATATGCCGGTTTCAGAAGTCGCGCTTATTTTTGAACGTAAAGACATGATATCTGCGGCTGTGGTTAATGAGCAAGGCGGTATTGAAGGGCGTATTACCTTAGACGAAGTCTTAGATGTGGTACGCGAAGAAGCGGATCATGCTGTTTTAATCTCGGCGGGGCTAGACGAAGAACACGACTTATTTTCACCGGTTTTAGTCAGTGCTAAACGACGTGCTGTGTGGCTAGGGGTTAATTTATTTACCGCCTTTTTAGCATCATGGGTGATTGGTTTATTTGAAGCCACTATCGAAGAAATTGTGGCTTTAGCCGTCTTAATGCCAGTGGTGGCAAGTATGGGTGGGATTGCCGGTAGCCAAACCTTAACCTTAGTGATTCGAGGATTAGCCTTACATCAAATTTCTTCATCTAATGCCGGCTCTTTTTTACTTAAAGAATTATCAGTAGGGGCATTAAATGGTTTAGTTTGGTCAACCATTGTTGCCAGTGTCGCTGGTTTTTGGTTCTCAAATTATAGCTTAGGTCTTATGTTAGGCGGAGCGATGGTAATTACTTTAAGTTGTGCAGCTCTAGCAGGGGTGTTAATTCCATTATTTTTACATAAACGCGGTATTGACCCAGCTTTAGCGGGCGGGGTGTTATTAACAACCGTCACCGATGTGATTGGTTTTATGTCCTTTTTAGGCTTAGCGACTATTTTCTTAATTAACTAAATTGATAGGTTTATCATCATGAAAACAATAAAAATGCCTTTAATGGCAACCGCAATCAGCACGACATTATTAGCAACTGTAAATGTGAGTGCAAGTGAAAACCCATTTGAATTAAAAGAACTTGCATCAGGTTATATGCAATTAGCTGAAAAACAGAGTTCAAAAATGCAAGAAGGTGCCTGTGGTGAAGGGAAATGTGGTGCCAAAATGATGCCTGAAGGTGCGTTGGAAAAAACAGCTGAAGGTAGTTGTGCTGGTAATAAACCCATGCCTAAAATGAAACAAGGTAAAGAGACGCCGAAAACAAAGGCTATGGAAGGTAAATGTGGTGAAGGGAAATGCGGTAGCAATATGTAAACCGATGTACTGTACAACATATTTTAATATAAAACGTTTAATTATTTTAGGTCAAACAAGATGAAATTACTGATTCGTAATCTGGTACGGAATATGAAAGAGGCTGAATTACGTGTGTTATTTGAAACCTATGGCAAGGTGCAATCGTGTGATTTAGTAATGGATAAAGAAACCGGTATATCAAAGGGTTTTGCATTTATTGAAATGCCTAAAATAGGTGAAGCCAAAGCGGCGATGAAAAATTTAAATGGTAAAGATATTTTAGGCAGCAAAATTAGAGTGAAAAAATCAGAGCAGGCAGAATCAGCCCCTGCGGTTGAAAAATAATGTCACCGTATCTTAGTCAGCCGCGTAAAAATAAAGACCCTTTACATGGCATGACACTGAGTAATATTGTTAGTCAGCTTGTTGATGAATATGGCTGGGATGAGCTAGCAGTTGAGCTTAAGCTGAATTGTTTTAAAAGTAATCCTAGCCTAAAATCGAGTTTGACGTTTTTGCGTAAAACGCCGTGGGCAAGGGAAAAAGTTGAAAGTTTTTATATCAATAGTCTAAAAAAATCTAAATAATAGTTGATAGGACGGTCGTATGCAGTATGTTAAAAATACACTAAAACTTATGATAGGGAGTGTCATTGTGTTGAGTGGTTGTGCTGCAACGCCGCCTATAAAAAACGACGCTAACAAGAGCTTACAATCTCGAGTCGCATCTAAAACTTTAACAAGAAGCCAAGCAGGCTCTCAAGTTCATAATGCCGCTGCACAAAAAGCCGCGTTTGATGAGCTTGATGTAGAAATGGGGCTTAAGAAACGCCCCGTCGCACCTCAAAAAGCGGTTCAATCCTATGAACCGATCAATAAACCTGCGAGTATCACAGCTCAATCACCGTCTAAAGAAAAAGCGACGCAACGTATTGTTGGTAATGGTTATGGCGAAAATACGGATTTAGCACGTCGCGATGCACTTAATAATTTAGCCAGTAGCATTCAAATTAACGTCTCCAAAATTGTGGCAAGTTGTACTAATCATTCAGGTGATTGTGGCAGTGTGGTGAAAGTGAATACGCATACAAACTTGCCGATTTTAGGGGCTCAATATCAGCGTTTAGCCAATGAACAAGGTTCAATACGCTTTCAGGTATGGTTAGATAATGTTCAGGCGTTACCGTTATATATTGCTGAGCTAGATAGACAAGCTAAAAAAATAAATAAAAATAAGCGTTTATTAGCAAGGAAATTAAAGCCTGCGGTGCGTTATCGGGTATTAAGTAGTGTGGTTAATTTAGCAGAAAAATATGATAAACATCGTTTGGTTGCGAATGCTTTAGGCGGCTATAAAAATCCTCCTCGCCCTGATATTAATTTAGATGAATTAAAGCATGAATTAGAACGCTTAGAAGGTAAAGCCGGTTCATTAGCCTTTGCCGCAAAAACTTTAACCAAAGGCATTACTGAGCAAGCCATTTATTTGCAACCGCCGCGACCTAAAAATTCTCAAGAAGTCACCCCATTTGCAGCAAAATTAAATACCAATATACGGCAAGGTTTAAAAACCGTAACGCGTCCTGAACTCGCTAAATATACCCTAGAAGGGGAATATAATATTTTGATAGATGGCGATATTTTTATACGTTATAACTTGGTAGATTTAGATTATAACGTCTTAAAAACCAAGAGTGTCACCGTCGAAAAATCAGCGTATAAAGGTTTACGTGCCAAACCTCAAGCAGTATCATTTGAAGCATTGCTGAATGATAATATTGCGGTGAGTAATGAATTTCAAGTTGAGCTTAAAACTTTACAAGGTTCTAATTCATTAAATTATAAGGCTCGTGAGACTATTCGTTTATTAGTCAGATTAAATAAAGCGGGTTATTATTATATTATTGGTCATGTGACTAAACAGGGCGAACAATTATCGTATTTATTGGATTTAAATGATGGTTCAGGTAATGAAAAATTTATTCGTCATATTCCACAAGATCAAGCCAATAAATATATGGAAGTGGCGACTTTTGAAGTCACTCCGCCTTTTGGTGTAGAACATTTACAAGTGATTGCGAGTAATAAAAAAATAAAACAATTGCCGAGTTATTATGATAATGGTGATTATTTTATTTTAAAAGGTAGCAAAGGCAATGCTGCAAAAGGGGTTTCTTTAACAAGAGCATTAAAGCGTAAGCAAAATAAAGGCTCGATGCAGACAACTGAAGCAACGTTAACCTATACGACACACCGTTAAGTATTCAGTTTTTATGGTATATTTAATAATATAGATGATTAATTAGGTAAAAATATAAGTATGAAAGGATTCTATAAAGTTTCTTTATTATTAATAGGGTCGTTATTAACGGCTTGCACCGATAATATTCGTTCTCAGCGTGAATGTGATGCCCGCGTTTTTGATATTAATGGCCGACCTTGCTGGGTGAATCAATTACCCAAAGAAGGAGTAGTTGTAAGTTCAGCACGCCATGTGATTCCTGCGAATACCGATAAAGCCCTTTTTGATAGGGCGATAGAGCGATTGTCGGCGTCTGTCGTGGGTTTAGAGGTTGCTCGAGACAGCATTGTGAATAAGCATACGACTGTCAATAAAAATGGCGTTGCTGATAATTCATCAGTGATTAGTTTTACGGTGATTAGTTCAGCGAAGAAAGGGCAATCGCAACATATCAAAGCGAGTGTGAAGGATCAATGGTCTGATGGTGTGACACAGAAAAAATATTTATGGGTTATTTTGGAGAAGGATTAAATGAATAAAAAAGTAATATCCATGTTATTGGTAATGGTGGCTACTCAGGCGGTTGCTGAAAATGAATTTGAAGCTTACCGTGCTAAACAACAAGCAAACACTGAATTTGACGATTATAAAAAAACGGTTAACCAAGAATTTTCTGATTATAAAACTGCATTAGAAGCAGGTTTTAATGATTTTCAAAAAACCTATGAGCAGGCTTCAAAGCAGTATAATCAAGAAATGACCCAAAAGTGGGGTAGCTCTAAAAGCAGTGATAAAAAAAGCTGGGTTAATTACGAAAAAAATGGTGACGTGCGTGAATCCGTGGATTTTTCAACAGGGATTGTAGTCGTCGAAGTGCTTGCGAATAAAGGCGATTCATTAGCGACTATACAAGCTAAAGCACAAGAAAATATCAGCAAATTATTATTAACCACTGAAAAACAAGCGTTTAATAATGATGTGGTGGCACAAAAAGTTGAAGAGCAAATTAAGCAGCATAAAGAGGTAGTAAAGACAGGCGAACCGTCTACCACCACTAAAGTGATGCAAGGATTGGTGGGTAATATTAGTGAGCCTGAAGCGACTCAACAAGCAGCGAATTTTGTCAGTAAAGCGAAAGTAGAAACAACCGAGCTTAAGGATAAAGAAAAAAAGGTAGTTAAATTAACCTTTAAAATACCTGATAATTTATCGGCTAAAGCGGCTCAATATTCTCAGCGTATTCAGCAAATTGCAAAAAAGGAAAAAATTCCGGTTGCGTTGATGTATGCGGTGATGGAAACAGAAAGTAACTTTAATCCGCGGGCTAAATCTCATGTACCTGCGTATGGTTTGATGCAAATTGTACCGGTGAGTGCGGGTAAAGATGCCACAAAATATTTGTTTGGCAAAGAAAAAGTGTTAGCACCCTCGTATCTTTATAATAGTGATAAGAATATTGAAATTGGTGGTGCTTATTTACATATTTTATATCATCGCTATTTAAGAAAGATTGATGACACGACTAGTCGGTTATTTTGTACTATTGCCGCTTATAATACGGGGGCAGGCAATGTTGCAAAAACGTTTATAGGCACTTATAACATTAACAAAGCGGCTAAAACTATTAATACATTTTCTGCGAGTGATGTGTATAAAACATTACGTCGTCAATTACCACATGATGAAACACGACAATATATAAAACGTGTTGCAACGCGTTTAGCAAAATATCAATCTTGATAATTTTTTACATTTTAAATTAAGGATTATAAACATGAATTTAGTGAAACCAGCGTCTTTATTATTGGTAGCAAGTTTAGCTGCCTGTGCTCAAACTAATACTCAAAATGGCAGTGTATCTGCTTACTCACCTGCCGCTGCAGCACCCGTTCCTGATTGTGTTTTCTCTAATCAAACTGCAGCACCAGGCTGGGTTTGTGATGAGCCATTACCAGGTGTAGAAATTCAAGCAGTTGGTATCGCAGAGCGTTCACCTGCGGGCCAAAGTTATATGAAAGATATGGCAAAAGCGGCTGCATTAGGACATCTTGCTGAGCAGTTTAAAGTTAAAGTCGCTAAGATGGTGAAGCAATATATCGGTACCACCGGTATGGGCGATGCACAAACAGTTGATGCGGCGGCGAGCAGTACGATTAAAACGATTAGTAGTAAGATGCTAGAAGGTGCAAGAATGTACCGTTCACGTACAGGGCCAGAAGGGCGTATGTATGTAATGGTGGGTTTAGATGCTCAAAAAACCAAAGCATTAGTGAAAGCCGCTGTTAAAAATAGCATGAAAAATGAAAAAGCATTATGGCAAGAATTTAAAGCTCAAAAATCACATGATGAAATGGCAGCAGGGATTGCTGCAATGGAAGATTAATCATAATCTTTTATGATAATAAAGGGGGCATATTGCCTCCTTTTTTATGGGTAAAATAATATTAGAACAGAGAATAAACTATATGCTTAAATCGAGTGCTAAAAATCCTGATTTAGATTGGAGCCAAGTGCGTGAAACGGTTAAATTAATTGCCGTTTCAGCTTCTCAGGTAGAGGCGAGTGTTTTAAAAGGTGATCATTCAGTAAGTAATTTAACGGAATCTTTTACAGGTATGGCGATGCATTTAGATGCGATTACCAATGCTTTAGATGATTTAGAAGAGAGTGAAGCAAAAGAAACCATCAAAATGCACTGTATGATGACTAGCGAACGGGTGCATACTTCTATTATTGAGTTTCAGTTTTATGATCGAATGAAGCAATGTTTAGAACATGTCACTGATAATTTGATGGGCTTATCGGATATTATCGAAACCCCTAAATTGTTATATAACCCAGATGAATGGCAAAAATTACAAAATTTTATTCGTTCAGGGTATAGCATGGAGTCAGAAAAAATTATGTTCGATGCTATTTTACAGGGCAAGTCTATTCAAGAAGCAATCGCGTTATATGAAGCTCATGAGCATCAAGATGACGATGATGATATTGAATTATTTTAAATAAGGAATAATTCATGCAAGCTGTCTGGCATATTATTGTTCAAGCGATTGAAAAAACAACGCGGCAGTCATTTCGGTTACAAAAAGTAGTGGCTGTTCAGGGCGGTGATATTAATCAAACCTATCAGCTCCAAGGCACTGACATCAGTTATTTTGTGAAGCTTAATAAGGTATCGTTATTAACGATGTTTGAAGCAGAAGTGTCAGGCTTACACGCTTTACAGCAGACAAAAACAGTACGTATTCCTAATGTGATTACAGTAGGATGTGCAAAACATTATGCTTTTTTAGTCTTGGAATATTTATCTTTATCTTCATTAAAAAAAGTCACACAAAGACAATTCGGTGAGCAACTCGCTGCTTTGCATCGACAGCCACAAAGCTCATTTGGTTGGCATGAAGATAATTATATTGGGTCTAATCAGCAATATAATGGTAAGTATTCAGATTGGGTAACTTTTTGGCAGCAACAACGCTTAATAGCCCAGCTTGAATTAGCGTTAGAAAATGGTTATTCAGGTACTTTACAGGCTAAAGGACAGATTTTATGTGAATTATTGCCTGCTTTTTTTGTGAATTATCAGCCACAGCCCTCACTATTACACGGTGATTTGTGGAGTGGCAATTATGCAGCAGATGAACAAGGCGATGTTGTAATCTACGACCCCGCTTGTTATATCGGTGACCGTGAAGCAGATATTGCGATGACGGAATTATTTGGCTGTTTGAGTGCAGATTTTTATGTTGCTTATAATGAAGTATGGCCGTTAGATGATGGCTATCACATTCGTAAAAATCTGTACAACCTATATCACATTTTAAATCATGTTAATTTATTTGGAGCTAGTTATATTCAACAAGCTGAAATGATGATGAAAAGATTAATTACCGAGGTTAAAATTTAATTGTAAAAACTAAAAATATAATCCCCATCTTCTTGACTTAAATTATCAAATTGAGGTCGTTGATGTCGATTTGTCGCTTTTTCTACTTTATTTTTAACATAAAGAGATAATTCACTAAAGGTAGCAAACCCATCATTATCATTAATATCTAATGCTTTTCTTTTCAAACCTTCAATAATTGCTGATGTAAAAGGTGAATGTCCTGTTCCGTCGCTGACAGGCTGGTCTGCTCCGGCAGTTAAAATATTAATTGATTTTCGTGTCAAAATATCTTGGTAATAGTTTAGATTATAATTTTTTATTTTAATAGCACGATGATTCATAGCTAAACCTGAAAAACAACTATCTAATAATAAGGCAATATGCTTAGATTTTAAATTTTGGCTATAATCACGTAATGAGTCTAAAGGTATAGCTTCTTCTCCATAATCAATAATAGAACTTGATGATAAGTTAATATCAGCATCATAAGGTATTATATATCCCTTTTTCTTATAGTTTTGCATAGTAAGACCTTGACCATGCCCTGCAAAATAAAAAATAAAGGAATCATGGATCCCTGCTGTTTTTTCTACATTCCTAAAAGCTTTAAGAATATTTTTTTTAGTTGCATTTTTATTATAAAGAGAAATAACTTTAATACCCATTGTTTTAAAAATATCTGCGAGTGCTTGGGCATCATTTACAGCATTAATCAATTCAGGAATATTTTTATTTTTATAGTAATCTATACCAACAACTAAGGCAGTTTGTTTTTTATACCAATTTAATTTATTTTTTAATGAATGAGTAGTGGTTCCTGAAAAGAAGATTTTAATTTTTTCTTGTGTTTTATTGTTATTAATATCTATAGCAGATAAGGTGATATTATTAGTTCCTTTTTTTAGCTGATAATCTAAGGAAAAATAATTATCTTTATCTAAAGTAATTTGTTTTCCATTAATAGATAATTTTTTGATCTCTGATTTATCGGTAATGTGACCATTAAAGTGTATTGATTTGGTTTTAGATTGATTTATTTTATTTAATCCATATTCTAATTTAGGAGTAAATAATTTAATACTAGGAGGTATAATATCTATTATTTCTTTATTAACTACAGCAATAGAAGATTTGTTAATTAGCCCTTTATTTTTTAAGATAACCGCAGGGGTATTATCGATTGTTTCTATGCTTTTTGATACGATTGTGGGAGCTATATTGTTGTTTTTAAGAGCAACAGATCCCTCTTTTAATAGGTAGTTAATTTTAGCTTTACTTTTTAAACTATCTAAATAGGTTGTTAATTTTTGTCTTTTTGCGATTGGCTCTAATTGTGTTTTAACAGCTTCAAAAGGCGGTGGTGTTTGTTGTCTTGAATCTTCACGGATAATGACATGCCAGCCAAACTGTGTTTTAACAGCCGTTTTGGTATAAGTACCATTTTCCAAAGCAGCAACGGCCTCAGAGAAAGGAGCAACCATTTGTTTTGCTGCAAACCAACCTAAATCACCGCCTTGAGTTTTAGAAGGGCCGGTTGATTTAGTTTTTGCTAATTCAGCAAAATCACCGCCTTTATCTAGTTCAGCAATTACCGCTTTAGCTTCATCTTCAGTTTTTAATAAAATATGACGGGCTTTAAATTCAGTGCCACCGCCTTTATTGCCAATTTGCTTGTCATATTCTGCTTTTAAATCAGCATCACTGACAGGGTGAGATTTCATATAATCTTGCACAGCAACTTGTGTCAGTAAAGCTTTTTTCATTTCTACTAATTGTGCAGCCACTTCAGCAGATTGATCTAATTTTTTCTTTTTAGCATCTTGAATCAGTAATTCACGTTTAATGAGCTCATCAATCAATTTATCTTGCGGGATATCTTGTTGTTGACCGCGTGAACGTGCGGTAATATCTTTTTTAAGTGTTTCAAGTGCCGCTTTGCTAATGTATTCGCCATTAACACGTACTGCCGCATCAGCTTCTTTAATCGCAGGGGCTGATGCATTAATAGTTGGTTGGCAAGCTGTTAAAACAGTCGCAGCAAGTAAAAAAGGGATAGCTTTTAATTTCATAGAGGATTCCTATTCTTTAATGAAGTTCTGAGGGGGAATGGGCATCAATACCTAAAGCATGGATTTCATGCTTCATTAAATCGCCCAAGGCTTTATAAATAAGTTGATGACGCTGTACTAATGATTTGCCTTCAAAAATACTGGCAACAATATTGACATGATAATGCCCGCCGCCTTGTTGGGTGCCCGCATGACCTGCATGGGCATGGCTATTATCAGCAAGTTCAAGTTTTTCAGGGGTTAAAGCGTCAGTGAGTAGTGATTTAATTAAGTCGATAGTCATTATTTAGGGAATACTTGTTTAAAGGGCTTGACGGTAACCTGTGCATAAGCACCGGCTTCCAAATAAGGGTCATTATTCGCCCATATTTGGGCGGCTTCTAAATTTTCAAATTCAGCAATAACGAGACTGCCTGTAAAACCTGCTTCTGCTGGGGTATTACTATCAATCGCAGGGTGAGGCCCAGCAATGACTAAGCGTCCTGCATCTTGTAAGTCTTGCAGACGTTGAATATGAGCGGTGCGAGCAGATTGTCTTTTTTCTAAGCTATTAGCAACGTCTTCGCTAAGAATGGCGTACAGCATGATTTAGTTTCCAGTGGGTTAAGTAAGGAGTTAATCCGGGTTAATTGTTATTATTTTTCTACTTCATTATCCGGCATATATTTATATAAAAAGATAATTTGGAAAATAATAAACACACTCATTAAGATAGGTACGCCAAAGGTTTTAAATTCAACCCATGTATCAGTATCGTAATTAAACATCACATAAATATTTAACCCTCCTACTGCGAAAAAGAAAGAGGCCCACATGAAATTTAAAATAGACCATTGTTTGGCTGGTAATTCTAAATTAGCTCCCATCATTTTTTCCATAATGGTTTTTTTGCCAATAAAATGACTGCCGATTAAGACACTACCGAATAGCCATTCAATAATGGTGAGTTTCCATTTTATAAATTGTTCATCTTGTAAATAAAGGGTTGCTCCGCCCATAACAATCATCAGTGCTAAGGTGACCCACTGCATGGTTTCAACTTTACGCGTCACTACGGCACTATAAAGTACCTGAAGAACCGTAGCACCAATAACGACAGCGGTTGCAACATATAAATCATAGGTTTTATAGGCAGCAAAAAACAGTAAGATGGGAAAGAAGTCAAAAATTATTTTTTTCATAAACTAAAAATGGGGATGAATGCTAAAAAATCAATAGGTTTATGAGAAATGATTGTAGGGGTTTTTTAAAATTTTGTACATAAGCATGCAGGGCTTTCTGCTAGAATAATCAAATTTTTATAGGAAAATTAATATGAATGCTCAAACTCAAATCGAACTTGAAGCCGCTGCGTTTAGACGTTTAGTCGCTCATTTTCAACAGCATACTGATGTGCAAAATATTGATTTAATGAATTTAGCCGATTTTTGCCGTAATTGTTTGGCAAAATGGTATATGGCAGCCGCTGAAGAACGTGGTGAAGTGTTAGATTATGATGCGGCGAGAGAATATGTTTACGGCATGCCGTATAGCGAATGGAAAGATAAATTTCAGCTCAAAGCGACTCCTGAACAAATGGCACTTTTTGAAGCGAAAAAAGCCGCTAAAAAATAATGTAGATTTAATGGCTCTTCCATTTGGAATGGCTTAAATTTTAGGCAAAAAAATACCAGAGTAATCATAGTGATTATCTGGTATTTAGCGTGTTATCCTAAATAATTAGAGGATAAATTACGCCATTGCGCGGACTCTAGTATTAAGTCTGCTTTTATTTCTCGCAGCTGTATTCTTATGTAGAATACCTTTGCTAACCGCTGAATCTATAATAGGCACAGCAGTTGCATATGCTTCTTTTGCTTTGTCATTGTCACCGGCTTCAATAGCTGCGGTAACTTTTTTGATGAATGTACGTAAATTACTACGTTGTCCAGCATTACGAACTCTGTTCTTTTCTGCTTGACGTGCACGTTTTTTTGCTTGAGCTGTATTAGCCATAATGCCTCGGATTTAAAAATTTTTAATAGCCCGTCATTTTCCGTTTAAATGGTATGATTGTCAATCATTATTATTTGAAGTAAGGTGCAGATAAGTGCCTTAATTTTTTCGATATTTTAGGGAATTTTTCACTTGAGCCGTAAACTTTTTAAATCTACTGCAATCGTCAGTAGTATGACGATGATTTCACGTATTTTAGGCTTTATACGCGATATGTTATTTGCTCGTATTTTTGGCGCGGATTCGAGTAGTGATGCGTTTTTTGTTGCCTTTAAAATTCCTAATTTTTTACGACGTTTATTTGCAGAAGGGGCATTTGCACAAGCGTTTGTACCTGTGTTATCTGATTATAAAGAGCAGGGTGGTCAAGAGGCTCTTAAGCAATTTGTTAATCGCACCGCAGGCACCTTGGCGATTATTTTAATGTTCACCACCATTGCAGGCATGTTAGCGGCACCCTATTTAATTATGGTGTTTGCACCAGGATTTTCATGGCAGGGTGAACAGTATGATTTAGCCGTGCAAATGTTACGCATTACTTTTCCTTATTTATTTTTTATTTCTTCAGTGGCCTTTGCCGGTGGTATTCTTAATTCATTTGGTAAATTCGCAGTACCTGCTTTTACGCCGGTGTTTTTAAATATATGTTTAATTGCGGCTGCGATTTGGTTGGCACCTTTAATGCCTGATCCTATTGTCGCATTGGCATGGGGCGTTTTTATAGCAGGAGCGGTGCAATTATTATTTCAATTTCCTGCCTTATATCGTTTAGGTTTATTGCCGCGATTACAGTTTGGTTTTAAAGATGCTGGGGTCAAACGTATTTTGAAATTAATGGTACCCGCTTTATTTGGGGTATCGATTACGCAAATTAATTTATTATTAGATACACTCATTGCATCATTTTTAGCGACAGGCAGTGTGTCATGGCTCTATTATTCGGATAGATTGGTTGAATTTCCGTTGGGTTTATTCGGTATTGCCTTAGCAACGGTAATTTTACCAAGCTTATCTAAAAATCATGCGGCAGATGATATGCAGGCGTTTTCCAAATCATTAGATTGGGGCTTGAAGCTGGTTATTTTGATTGGATTGCCCGCTTCATTGGGTTTATTTATGTTGGCAGAACCGATGGTTTCAACCTTATTTCAATACAATGAATTTACCGAACATGATGTAATGATGGCGGGGAAAAGCTTAAAAGCTTATTCATTAGGCTTGCTAGGTTTTATTTTAGTCAAAGTATTAGTGCCTGCTTTTTCTTCGCGTAAAGATATGAAAACACCGGTGCGATTTGGTATTTATGCGATGGTTGCCAATATGATGTTGAATATCGCCTTAGTTTTTCCGTTAGCTCATGCCGGATTAGCGTTAGCCACTTCACTGGGTGCATTTTTTAATGCCAGTTTGTTGTTAGCAGCATTATTAAAAACCGGCATCTATCAGCCAAGCAAAGGTTGGCGAGTATTTTTATTACGAATTATCTTAGCCGCTTCAGCAATGGTCGCCTTGATTTATCATTGTGTGGATACACAACAATGGCTAGTGTGGGGATTAATTGACCGTGCTTTATATTTAGCAATGTGGATAGCGATTGCAGGCAGTTTGTATGGGGTGGTGTTGCTATTTTCTGGATTGAGGGTGAGGCATTTATCAGCTTAGAATTATATTTGAGTATGTTATAATTTTTACTCGTGAATATCACGTATATTTTGTTTTTAAACTATTTAGGGATATAAGAATGCTTAAAAAATTAATGCTAAGTGCTGCGACAGTTACTTTATTATCTGGATGTGGAAGTATGGTTCCAATAGGAGCAATTATTACCGATGTTAATTTACCTGTTATAGCAACATCGGTAAATTCTTCAGCAACAAAAACAGGTGAAGCAAGCTGTATTAGTTATTTATCAATGGTAGCTAAAGGCGATTGTAGTATTGAAGCTGCTAAAAAGAATGGTGGTATTAGTGTAGTAACGAGTGTTGATTGGCATTATGATACTATTTTAGGGATTGTTAATAACTATAAAGTAACAGTTCGAGGAAAATAAGGTATTAATCGATTAATGTTACGTATCAATTGATAAAGATTAATGAGTTATATTTTTTAAAATGATTATAGCTTGTATTTTATTTGAATGCATGCGTAGCATTAGATTGTGATTTAGTATAAAGAATGAACCAGACCTAACGATTGATCTTTTAAGTTCGCGGATATTCTATCCCATACTCCTGCTTGTTGGGCTATTTTTTTGAAATTATCCGAGCGGTTGGTCATTTCTGAGGCGATTAAAATAAGTTCTAGTTCTAAAGGCGGCAAGGCTTTCATTAATGAAACCACCAGTTGATTATTGACGCCATTACAGCCAAAATCCCCTAACGATAAAGCTCTGGAAAATCCATAAAATTGTTGCATTCTATTTTCACAAAGCTGGGCATAACGGGCTTGTTTCTGTGGCGTTTTTAAGGATTCGGTAATGGCTAAACAAGTGACGGCGGCATTGTAAAAACTATTTTGTACACCATGAGAAAAAACAGGGTCTACAAACCCAGCCGCATCGCCAATACAATAATAATTTTCACCACAGGATTGAGTGGTGTAGTAAGAATAATCAGGGCGATAGTTTAATGAATTTTCCATAAAACTGGCGTTTTTTAATAAGTCTTTCACATAGGGAAGTTCAGCACAGGTTTGTTTAAAATAGCTTTCTCGCTGTTGTTTATTCATGCCTGATAATCTATCGGTATGCACAATCAAGCCCACGCTGGTTTTCTCGCGCAATATAATATGCCACAGCCAGCCATCTTTATGGGAACTGACAAAGGTGACAGGCGCGACAGAATTAAGTTCGGAGGCATCATGACTTTTACGGTCACAGCCTATATAGCGAGAATGTTTAAAATAGCCCCATAAAGATAAGAAATTTAATTCCGTGCTAATAATATTTTTAGTGCCTAATTGATTCGCAATCATGGCACTATGACCACTGGCATCAATCACAAAACGGCACTGTATCGTGCCTTCTCTGTTTTCCTCTTTTCTTGTGTCTATATAGCGTATAACAGGATTGACAGAAGCAAGGTTAATATCTTTAACAACCACTTGATTAAAGACTTGTGCGCCTTGGCTTTTGGAATGGTCTAGTAATAAGTTATCAAAAATATCCCGTTCAACTTGTAAGCCTGGACGGGTATAACCGTATTTAGAAAAATCGGTCTGATGTATTTTATTATCCCAAGCGGTAATGGCTCCCGATTTTTTAATAAAGCCCTCTTGCTCTATTTTTTCAGAAACCCCCAGTTGGTCAGCGAACTTCCAAAAATGGGGAATCAAACTTTCTCCCACTTGATTTCGAGGAAATTTGCTGCGTTCTAATAAAACTACATCAATACCGGCTTTCACAAGATGGGTTGCCGAGCTACTGCCTGCAGGACCACCGCCTATAATTAAGACGGTACATTTTGATGGGATGTTTTCTGTACAAGGGAGAGTCATTGATATAGTTTTTTAAAATGCCAACCTAAATAAAAACTTATATCTAAATTGGCTTATTATATTGAGTAACTTTATAAGTCGCCTAACTGTGCATTATTGACTGGTTTTTTAAGCCAAGCTGCAATATCTTTACCTAATGTTTTTGTACAGCGACCTAATAAGGCACACGTTCCTTTGTATCCCCCCATAAATCCTCCTGTAGTGGCTCTATTAGCTTTAAATGAGGCTATATTTTTTCCATTTCTTAATAAAGTTCCTTTGACAGTAACCCATTGACCCACACCTTGTCCTGTCCAAATATTCTTTTTAGCATTAGAAATACCTGAAATTTCTAAGACTAAAAAATCTCCTGACTTGCTGTTTTTAGACTCTAGATTTATAGTGCCATACTGTTTTGCAGCATAATTTTTTATAAAAGTAGGCAATTTCGTGAGTAACTGACATTCTTTTTTTACTGTATCCCTGAGTTCTAAATTTTTTGTATAAATAACTGGTTTAATTGATAATGTAGCACCATTGGATGCAGATGTAATGATATTATCTTGAGTAATGTCATTATGAATTTGAGTCTTATTGCTTGAACACGCACTGATGATAAGGAGGGTTAAAAAAATAAGTGTTAATTTGAATAATTTCATTTGAGTTTCCTTTTTAAAGTTAAGTATTTTTACTTCTACCACTCAGCAATCCTTGTTGGAAGCCATTGCCTTCCTGCCATAAATCGCCTGCTAACAGCGCGACAATTTCCTGTTTTATTTTGAGTTGTCTGTCCGACTCAAAAAATAAATTTTCAACTAAATTAGAGCCGTAAAAACGCTCTATTAATAAGTGCATGGTTTTAAAACCTTTTTGATAAAAGGCATCATTTATTTTCTGCAATTCGCTATCGGCTTCAGTACCTGCTAATAAATGTGTATGCAGGGTGTCTGCGACAAATTCCGCTGTTTTGACTGCAAATAAAAAACCTGATGAGAAAACAGGGTCTAAAAAACCTGATGCATCGCCACAACAAGCAAAACGCTGTCCATAACGCTGTTGATTTTGATAACTAAAGTCGGCTTCAATGCGTATCTCAGATAATACCTCAGCCTTTTCCAATAAACGTTTCATATAAGGCGATGCCTGTATATATTGCTCATATAAAGCCTCTTTTTTTAACGGGGTAGCCTCTTGTTTTTGCACCACTAAGCCAACGCTTAAACGATTATCAGTTAAGGGGATACACCAAATCCAGCCAATTTGGGATAGAAAAATTTTGATATTACCGTGACTGAATAATGCCTGTGCCTCTGGCGAATGATTTAATCGATAGTGTTTATATAGGGCATATTGCCCGAGGTTGTTAATTTTCTGGATGCTGTTGAGTTTTTTACCCATAAGCGCATCGCGGCCTGTGGCATCAATAAAATAACGGGCTTGATAGCTTTGTTTATCGGTTTGAATATCCACTTGTTCACGATGACAATCAACCTGTGTAATGGTTTCATTTTCATGGGCAATCACTCCTTGAGCAACGGCATTATTAAACAGTCGTTGATCAAAAACAGAGCGTTCCACTTGAAAGGTACGGTATTTTCCTTGAAAAGGAAAGTAAGTGGCTCTTCCAGAAGTTTCATCGATAAATTCAGCACCGCCTTTTTTTAAATTGCCTGCTTGCCAATCAATGCCTAAACGTTTCATGACAGGTTCTGCCATCGGTAACATCGATTCACCGATATGAAATCGAGGGTGTTCAGATTTTTCAATTAATAAGACGCTATGTCCATATTGAGCCAATAAAGTTGCCGCTGTACTGCCAGCAGGACCAGCCCCTGCAATAATGACATCATAGGATTTATGTTTCATAAAAGAGCCGTTATCCAAGTCGGTATCCCACTATTTAAAGGGATGGGGTGATTACTTTTAGTGTGCAAGGCCATCAGCAAAGGAATAACATTCGCCGCGGGGGCGGACGCGGCTAAATTTACCCACTCTGGATTGAGTCTGTCTTTATTAACGGATTCTGATAGTTTAGGTAAGCTAATATTAGCAATACTTCCTTCGGCTTGAGTGCTTAACACCAAGGCACAGGCAAAAGGAATTTTACCAATGGGAGCGGCTAAATATTGTGGCCATATTTCATCATAACAGACTAATAATTGTTCTGTTTGCTCAGACTGTTGTAGTTGCGACCACGCTTCAATCAGCCCCATTGCAAAAGTATCATCCGCCGCCGCAATCGCTGTAGTCGGTGCTTGGCATTGATTTAAAATACTCCAATAGCCCGCCGTGGTGTTATGTACTGAATTATGAAATTGAGTGGGAGAAAGCAGCTCATTATCATCCGGTAATAATCGACATAAGGCATCGGTCACTTGTATTTCACCGCCTAAAGAAGCAAAAACAGAAGGCAGTGACTTTGTTTCGACCTTGGCTTGTTCGCAGGCTAAGGTCGCCGCCGTAATCGCCATTTTAGTGCTTAAACTGGTGCGTCTGCGCATTGCGGCGGGCAACAGTGTTTTATCGACTTCATGACTTAGCAGATTAAAGGCGCTTAATAACTCGGTATCAGAGCAACAAAGCGCAAAAGATTTTATAAACAGAGAATTATGAATCATAGGCCTATGATGACGCTTGCATTATTACCACCAAAACCAAAGGAATTACTCATGGCAATCGTGAGGGGCTGGTTAAATTGAGGGGTTTTAATCACCTGACAGTGGCAGTCTGAATTGGTTTCTTGTAAGCCAACGGTGCCAGAGATAAATTGCTGTTGTAAACTGAGGCTGGCAATAATGGTTTCTAACGCGCCTGCTGCTCCCAGTGTATGTCCCGTGATACCTTTAGTGCCACTGCAAGCCACGCTGTCTGAAAAAACCGTTTCCACGGCAGTACTTTCTACTTGGTCGTTTATTTTGGTGGCGGTCGCGTGTAAATTTAAATAATCTATATCAGACGATTTTAATCCTGCCGCGTGTAAAGCATTTTGCATGGCTAATTGCGCCCCTTCGCCTTTAGGATGCGGGGTACTCATGTGATACGCATCAGAGGATTCACCCACCGCTAAAATTTTAAGATTACTTTCATTATTGGCATGACATTTTTCTAACAGCAGTAAGCCCGCCGCTTCGCCAATGCTAATACCGTTTCTATCTTTATCCATTGGGCGACACGGTTTATCAGAGACTAATTCTAAACTATTAAACCCTCTAAGCGTGAGTCGGCATAAGGTATCAACCCCACCCACGAGTACCGCATCACACAGGTCATTGTTAATCAGTTTTTGGCCTGCGGCAATAGCTTTAGCCCCTGATGAACAGGCGGTTGAAATAGCAAAACAGATGCCTTGTAATCCGAGTTCTAATTGTAAAAATCGAGCAGTGGCTTGGTAGGCGTGTTGCTTAACAAAGTCAAAATCCTGCGGCATTTTATCGTGTTGCAATAAAGAAGCATAAGCGGATTCCGTTTCATATAAACCTGAAGTACTAGTGCCAATAATAATTCCAATACGCTGTGTGCCGTATTTTATTTTTGCTGCTTCCAGTTGTTCTCTTACCTTTCCTTCTGGGCAATTGAGTGCGGTTAAGGCGACTTGTGAATTTCGGCTGGCATAGTCATTAAGTGCCTGCTTAATCGATATTAACGGTGTTTTAATTTCACCGACATAATTTTTAAAAGGTACGTTAAATAATTCTAAAGGCGCGAGTTCCGTTTCATGTTTAATCAGGGATTGGTATAAAGCCTGATTTCCTAGCCCACAGACACTGAGAGAGGACATCGCAGTAATGGCGACAGGCGTGGTTAAAGCAGATTTTTTGGGCATAATATTAATATAATGTCTTATGGCTTTATGAATGGACGCGGCTTAATTAAGATGGGGCATAATAAAAACCCTAAAATAATACCCAAAGTAACCACTTTGGCGAGTGTTTGTAAGGTCGAAGTTTGGGCAATTAATAAACAGCCGAACACCAATGCGCTAGTTAACATGGAAGCCGCCATCGCTTGATAGGTTAGGCTGATATTTCCGCTGCGGTTTTCTTGATAAAAAATACCATAATCGACACAAATAGCAACGGCTAATAAAAATCCTACTAAGTGTAAAAAGCTGATAGCTTCCCCTGTCGAAGCCCATAAGGCTAAAATCAATAAGGCTGAAATAACCGCAGGAGACAGTGTTTTTATCGCTAATAGAATACTTTTATAACGCCAGCTTAGTAAACACAAAATAAGAGCTAAGCCAGAGAGTAAGGTTATTTCGGCCTGATTTTGATAATCAATTGCCATGCGGTTAAGTAAATCCCGTTGGCTAAAATATTGGATATGCTCTCTATCTTTTAGAGCAAGTTTTAAGGCTTCGGGGTTATGTTTACCCAGCCAAATAATCAGTAAGGTTTGTTGTGCATTAATAATGAGTTGGTTATTAATTAGAGGTGCAATCGGAGAGCTTAATATTTCTTGTGGTGTTAAAGTCTTCACTGAATGGCTATATCTGTCCAAATCGCCTAAGCGTTTAACCGATAATTTCTGCTGTTTTAAAGCGGCTTGCCAATGTATTTGATGTTCTGTTGTCAGTGATTTCGCTAAGAACGCTTGGTTTTTTTGTTGCTGC
This sequence comes from uncultured Methylococcaceae bacterium, assembly GCA_913009515.1. Lineage (GTDB taxonomy): Bacteria > Pseudomonadota > Gammaproteobacteria > Methylococcales > Methylomonadaceae > Methyloprofundus. Next base: position 10,149 of record CAJVYO010000001.1, on the reverse strand, counting down.
TGTTGTGAAAGTATCCAAGGATACAGGCCAAAATAATCATCGAGTGCTTTACTTTGTTTTAAGTGTTCTAACAGCGGATAAAGTTGCTCAGAATATTGTAAGGCGAGTTCGGGGGTTTTTCCGCTGACGAGGATAAATCGTCCTGGCTCCATACTTACTAAGCGTTCACGAATTTTTTTATCATTAAGCTTTAAGTAATCTAATTCGGGAGTCAGTTGCTGTAAATCTTGCATCCATTGTAAATTATCCAGTTTTATAACACTAAAGGCAGACAGAAGAATCACTACAGCGACTAGATACGGTCGGAAGCTTTGGCAAAATTTAGACCAAATAATAATGAACTTAAAGGTATTAACTTTTTTCACTTTGCCTGTTATTAAATAAGGGAATAAATAACGGGTTAATAATAAGGAACTGATAATACCTGTGCTGGCATAAATAGCCACTTGTTGGAATCCAGGATAGCCTGAAATACCTAAAGCGATATAACCAATAAGCGTTGTTAGCGCGCCCATCGCAAGACTTGGAAAAATAGTTTTTATCGATTGTAAACGGTGTTGCGGCTCGGAGCCTTGAGCGTGTACGATGGCATGAATCGGGTAATCAATACAAATGCCAATTAAAGTAGAGCCAATGGCAATGGTCATGCCGTGTACAGAGCCAAAGATTAATTGTGTGGTTAATAGCGCCACTGAAATAACAAAGAGTAATAGGCTGGATACCCAAAATAACACTTTAAAGGAGCGGAACAGTACTAAAAACAACAGAATTAGAGCAATGGTCGATAACAGGCTGACTTGCTGAATATCCGTTTGAATCATTGTTTGGGTGGCAGCGGCAAAAATAGGTACGCCAGTCATCTCTAATGTATAGGCTAAGTTTTTAGTGTTTTCACTAAAGTAGCGTTTGATTTCAGCTTGAATAATCCGCTGTTTTTCAATGTCCATGCCCGAAGGGTCGGTGACTAAAATAAAATTAGCGTACTGCCCTGTTTGTTGCAACGCTGTTTTTTTGAATTGATCGGCAAAGGATTTAAAACCATTTAAAGACAGTAATAAAGGGTCTTGAACGGCAATTTTTTTGATAACAGAGGCTTGAGGCGAAAGCAGCGCTTGTTTAAGTGCTTCCGCTCTTTGAGAAAGTGCGCTTTGAGTAAATATCTGCGCTAATGTTTTTTCAGGCTCGCGGCTGTAAAGCTGTGTGGCGTGTTTTGTGTACAGTGTGGATAAACTCTTGAGCGTATTTTTTTGTTCATTGGCGCGCCAGAGACTATTAACCTCTGGAATGGTTTTGATTTTGGCTATCCATGTTTCAATAAAACGCGGAGCAACCACCTGATTCTGCCCTGCATCAATGGATAAAATATAGCGTCTGGATAAAGTGCCTGATTGGATTTCACTGGCTAATAAAATTTCTTCGGCATTCTCACCTGTGATTAAAAAGGCGGACATATCCGTTTTAAACTGCACAGTAAAAAAAGCAAGCCCGATCAAAAGCGGCAGGATAATAATGAAAAACAGCGAAGCAAACGAAGGGCGCATATTAATTAATGAGATTTTAAGGCGTTTAATAAGCTATTAAGCTGTTTAAAATATGGGTTGTGTTCAGGAGGACTTAACGCATAACTTTCTTCATCGCCATCGGGTAGCGTGATGCTAATAGAGTGTGCCGCTTGTTCTGGCATTCCCTGAATAATGATTTTTAGCCCCTGCTGTTCGCTATCTGGATTTTTTTCTTCCATCAACAAACTCCAATTCTGCGCGCTATTTTTTATCGAAAGCGTATAAAATTGGCGTAAATAGTGACTATCTCCCGTCATCAGCCCTTTAAAAATGATAATACTGGCCATCATTTCGTTATTTTCATCAAACTGCATCTGATGAAAAGTATCGGTTGCAGGCTTATGATAATAAAGTTGGTCAGCTTCAATCGCCATGATTTCCACAGTCGGCTGCTGTTGCTGTTTCAGCATAATATTAGGCGGTTGAGCATATAAAACCCCAGTCGCTTGCCATGTATCCGAAAATAATCCCATGTCGCGGGTTTCTGTATAGGCAATTTTGGTCGCCGTCTGGGTTTTCATGCGAGCAATCACCGATTCAACGGTATCACTGGCAATAAGCTGGATTGAATACAGAATCATCGCCAGAGTTGTTAGCAGGATAGAACGGAATTTTTTTGAATACATAGGGAAATTAGCTTTCTTGCACATCAAACCAAATGGTTTTGCCATTAATAATCATATTTCTAATGGAATCCCTGACACTGGGAATTTCTTTATGCGGTAAGTCGATGCGGCGAAAGTAAAAATGTCGCCAAATATATTCAGCGACCATCAATACCCCAGAGAGCATGAAAATCATTACGCCGGTATAAATAGCCCACCATTCAATAGGGGCAAATAAAGCGAGTACAATGCACGCGATAATATTAAAGGCAAAAAAACTGGTCCACATAATGGTTAAATAGCGGCAATATTCTTGAATGACAGGGGGAATTTCTGGAAACTCAAAGCGTACAAAACGCTCAATTAAAGGCGGGCCTTTAAATAAGGTTTTGCCAAAAAATAGTAGTAAACTTAATTGTATGAAAATCGGCATAAATTTAGCGATGACTTCTTGAAAGAAAATAGTTCCAAGAAATAACACACACACGATAGCCCATTTTTGTTGTTTTATTTTTTGATTTTTAGCTCGAATGGCTTGATATAAATAAATACTGGCAATAACAAGGGGTGCAAACCAGACTATTCCTTGTTTTACACCGAGATAAACTAAGTAAGGATAGCCTAAAAATAGACATGTTATGAAAATGCTACGAAGAATGGCTTGCATAACCGGTTATTTAGTTTTGTTTTCAGCAATAAACTGAGCTAAAGAATTTAACGAGGCAAATATTTCTTGATTACGCTCATCTTCAGACGTAATTTTAACGCCATATTGACGATCTAATAACACGGCAATTTCTAAAGCATCAATAGAATCTAAACCCAAGCCTTCACCAAATAAAGGTTCATCGGGCATAATTTCTTCAGTAGTAATATCTTCTAAATGCAAGCCTTCAATAATTAATGTTTTTAATTCCGCTATTAATGCGTCTGACATAGTTTATTATCCTAAATTTTAAAGGGAGAGAAATAAAAAGCTATTTTACCTTAATTTTTTTACCAGCCTTATTTTTAGCGAGTAGGGCTATATTTTTTATATATCAGCACAGGTAAGCGTAATAAAAACTCACTAAATAAGCGTATGTGCATCCCTGTTAATAATAAGTTATCTCGCCCATATTTGAACTGGCTAATGCCGCCGTCTTCCTTGAGAATATAACGCACAGGGGTAGAAATATTAAGCACAGAAACACCAAGCCAAGCCAAGCGTACTGCTACTTCAGGTTCAAAATCAAAACGTCTTGCCCAGCTTGTCGATTGCATAACAGTCATTAAATCTTCAATGGGATAGACGCGCATTCCAAACAAAGAATCTTTGATACCCCAGCCTAATGTTTCTAAATTAGCCCACCAATTGGATATTTTCCGCCCTTTAACACGTAACATCGGTGCAGAAGCATCAAATTCAGGCATCCCTAAAATCATACTGCTGGGATTTTTAAGCGATAAAGCCATAAATTTGCTAATGTAATTGGCAGGATGTTGATGATCTGCATCCAGCGTGAGTACGTGTGTATAGTTATGTGCTCTCGCCTGCGTTAGACCGTGCAAAATAGCCGCACCTTTGCCGATATTATTAGCCAGCTTAATGATTTTCAGCGTTTCTGGATGCTTGGCTTGCAAAGGTTTTAATAATTGTTCACTATTATCATCACTGCCGTCAATAATAACCCAGACAGGTAACCATTCGTTTAAAGCCTCTTCTACCGTAATTGGCAATAATCTCCCCGTGTTATAGCTGGGAATCATCACAAAATGCGAGCTGGATACACTATTCATAGGGAATTCTTTGTAAACGGTGAGGAGAGGATAATTCTTTTAAATATAGCTGTTCAAGTCGCTGGGTAAAAGCTTGAGAGCTTTCATTTTTTTCTATCCATACGGGTTCAGCAACGTGAATCGATATTTTTAATGGGAATTTAGGTTTTTTATAAAGTGGCCAGCCTTTTTCGAAAAAACGGGTATTGCTTCTAATAAAAATAGGAATAACCGGTGCGCCGCTGTGTTTAGCTAAAAGTGCTGTTCCACCCTTTAAGGGGTTGAGCCATTGAGCCTCTGTTTTTGTACGGGTGCCTTCAGGAAAAATAAGCAGTCTATCTTGTGCTTGTAAACGTGAGATGGCTAATTTCAACATCTGGCTGGTCGAATTATTAGGGATATAGCCTGCTAAACGCGCGCCCCCTCCTAATATGGGATTTTTTAAAATAGAGCCTTTCATAATGCAAAGAATATCGGGGATTCTATGCGCTATAAAAATAGCATCCCATAAAGCCGTATGATTTGGAGCAATAATGGCCGCGCCTTTTTGTTTCGCTAGGATAGAAAGCTGTTTATCTTCTAACTGCAATAAATGAGTTATTTTTAAGTAGCCAATAAAAACCACAAACATTTTTTGCAAAAGATATTGCCCCCATAATATCCCTTTTTTGGGGGGTAAAATAACATAGAGCACCCTAGAAACTAAGCTGATGCTAAAGCCAAAGACTATCCAATAAAGAAAGCCAAAAATTAATAAAATCCATTCAATAATTTCTTTGATTATAGTTTTAAACATAAGCATTTGATTTGTGCATATAGAGCATAAGGCTTGAAAAAAAGATAAGTAAGGCACTACTAAAGATAATTAAAGTTATATTAAATTTTAGTAGCCATAAAGAACTACATAGTTCAAGGCTAATAAGGCTTATCAATAAATAGCGGATATGCTGATTTTTCATCTTTGTGCATAAAAAAGCACCTAAAGGTGCGCCTATTATAACGATGGGTGCCGCTGCGAACCAATAGTCTTGTACTTGAGAATTGATGCCTTCTAACGTAAAAACTTGTATTAATATACCGAAAAATGAATGAATAGCCATCAAAACAACAGAAGTGGGTGTTGCAATGGTTACATTTATTCTAAAGAGTAGCACTAATACAGTAAAACAGACCATATCAATACCACTGCCAACCAATCCTGATAATAAACCGCCCGTTATTCCGGTGACTATAAAAATGCTTGCCTCTTTAGCTGTGATATTAGTGATTGTATGGTAATTTTTCTGAAAATCGGCTTGTAAAAAAGCTAAGTTTATCGCTAGACTAATGGCCATCATAGTAAATAGCATCCTAATAAATTCGGGCGAAATAAAGTGGGCAATATGAAGTCCGATGGATAAACCTAAAATACCGCCAATACTTGTCCAGAAAATAGCTGACCATAGCACTGGAATTTTCATACTTAAAATGGTGAGCGTTGCCGCAGACATACCTAAACTTTGGATAGCAAGTGAAAAAACTTTTGCATCTTGAGGTGGAATTTGTAATACTTTAGTGAATATTGGAAAAGCAATTGCACCCCCACCCTCACTTGTTGCACCAGCAATGATAGAGCCAAACATCATGGTGATAGAGATTGGCCAGTATTGTTGAATAGCCTCCCAGTGCATCGGGTAACTATATAGATAAAGCAAGCTCCAAACGATGATAATAAGGGCTATGTTTATTTTAGGGTAAGAATTTTTAGGCAATTTAATAGACAATATACTGATTCTAAAATGTAGGGATGTTCACTGCGTTTATTGAAGTGAATAAATAATGTGTTTTGGAAAAGCACTGTATGAAACCATAAACGATATAAATAAAAATGAAAGAAAAAATTCGAGAGTTTATCTTTGAAGACCTTATTTTTGTTGCTGAGCCAGAAAAATTTTCCGATGATGATGATTTGCTAGAGGCAGGCTTAGATAGCATGGGCATTATGCGATTAATTATGTTTGTTGAAGAACAGTTTACTGTTACTTTGCCAGATTCAGAAATTGACCCAGATAATGTTAGGTCGTTTAATACCTTAGAGCAATGGATTTTACAGCATAAGTAATGAGTGATTCTCAACAAAAAATAGTACAAGGTTTAAACCCTGCTGATTATTTTACCTTGGCAATGGATGAAGAAATTCGCCAAGAAAATATGCCGGGTAGTTTGTGTGGCTTTGCTTTGGAGCTATCAAAGCAACCTGATTTAGAGGTTTTGCAACAGCGTATTAATGAATTTGGGCTTAAGTTTCCATTGGCTTATGCCAGTTTACAGCAGAAAGGTAAGCGTTTTTTCTGGTATGAACGAGCGGAATCACCAAATTTATTTAAGCATTATGCCGCGAAAAAAAATGATACTGCTGATTTTCATAAGACGGTACTATTAGATTTAATTAATGAAAAGCATGATAGAGAAGCAATTTTACCGATTAGTTTTCATTTAATTAGCAGCGAACATAAATCTGTTTTTCTATTACGCTGGATACATCCTTTTTGTGATGCGCGCAGTGCGGATTTAATTTTAAAATACCTGTGTACTGAATCGGAACAGCAGCGTGAAAAGTTCGATTTTCCTAAATTGGATTCGTTGGTTAACCGACAGTTAGCGAAGTATAAATGGTGGCAAAAAATAGCTCTTTTTTTTAAGGCTAAACGCTATATTACTAGCTTAGATACATTGCCCAGTGTGATTCATGCAGATACGCAACAGACCCCTGAGCGTTTAAATTATCAAACTTACAGCCTAACTTTAGAACAAACGCAACGAGTTAATAAGTTGGCGCGTCAGCAAGTAGGTTTAACAGGAACCAGTTTATATTATATTGGTTGTTTTATGCGCGCGCTGTATCGTATGAATCCTGAGCAAGCAGGTGAGGCGTATTGTGCGCCGTATGCGTTTAATTTACGCAAAAATAAAGCGCTTAGCCCGGTATTAGGTAATCATGTCGGCGCTTTATTTGCTCAAGCCCCTAAATCGATATTGGATAATCGTGAGGCTTTATTTCAGCATCTAAAGCAACAACATACGCAGGTTATTCGTGAAAAATTAGATTATGCTTTTTTACCCGTTATGTGGGCAGCCAGTTGGTTATCGTTAGCAAAACATGGCGAACAATTGCGTAAAGCGTATGGAACAGGAGGCGAGCGCAGTTCTTTTTGGTTTTCTGATATTGGCCGTACGGATGTTTCTGAGATGTCTTTTTTTGACAGTGAAATCGCAGATATTCTACACTTATGCCAAGTGACCAGCCCGCCAGCTCTTGCTTTTTTAAGTTGCCAATTTAATCAAAAATTAAGCTTTAGTTATAATTTTGTTGAGCCATTATTTGAAATGCAATGGATTGAGCAGCTGCATGATTTGATGTTAGATGAATTATTGATGGAATAAGATGAATATTGTTCAGCCATTTTTTAAGCAATGCAGTGATACGCCTGATGCACTGGCATTCAGTGAAAATGAAACGGCCATTTCTTATGTGGATTTTAAACATCGAGTCGAGACGCTTGGTTTATTTCTCCAGAAAAAATTAATAGCAGGCTCGTGTATTGCGATAGCATTGGATCGTGGTATTGATTCTGCGGCGTGTATTTATGGAGTGCTGAGTGCAGGGGCTATCTATGTGCCGCTGGATATTAAAAATCCAGCGGTGCGTTTAAATTTTATTATTGAAGATGCTCAAGCCCGCTATATTATAGGTTCAGGCAAAGCACCCGAATGGCTAGAACAGTCTGAAAAATGGTTGGATATTAATGAGATTTTTCAGCAGAATAAAAAGGCGTTTATGCCTGTAGAGCTGGAAAAAACGCAGATTGCGGCTATTTTATATACTTCAGGCTCCACTGGAACGCCGAAAGGGGTTGCTCTGAGTCATCAGGCTTTATTTAATTTTTCTGCTTGGGCGACCCAGACGTTTAGCTTAAATAATACGGATTGTATTGCCAGTCTCGCGCCATTTCATTTTGACTTATCTATTTTTGATTTATTTAGCAGCCTTTCTATCGGGGCAAGTGTGCATTTTATACCTGATAAACTTAGTTTTGCACCCAGTAAATTAACTGCATGGCTGAGTGAGAAAAAAATCAGTTGTTGGTATACCGTGCCTTCTTTATTAAGTTTTATCGCTTTAAAAGGGGCGGTAGAAACAACAGATTTAAGCGCGTTAAAACGTATTTTATTTGCAGGCGAGGTGTTTCCAATGGAACATTTAATCACCTTGAGCAATTTATTACCTGAGGTGAATTTATATAATTTATATGGCCCCACAGAAACCAATGTGTGTTGTTATTGGAAGGTAGACCGCGCTCGATTAAAACTAGGAGAGTCTATTCCTATTGGCAAAGCGGCTGGTGATGCCGTATTAGATGTGGACAATGAAACAAGTGAGTTAAAGGTACAAAGTCTCAATAATTTTTCAGGCTATTGGCAAAATGGGAAATTATCTGCGTTAGCCAGTTCTCCTTATCCGACAGGCGATAAAGTCTCTTTAAATAGCAGGGGCGAGTATTGTTATCACGGCCGTTTAGATCGTATGCTGAAATGTTCGGGCTATCGTGTTGAACCTGCTGAAATTGAACAACGAATTTCTCAGTTGGAAGGTATAGCCTATTGTGCTGTGATAGGGATGAGAGATAAGACCAGCGGGCAAAGACCTGCGGCGGTATTGGTTTTAGAAAACGGAGTGAATTTAGCTGTAGCGATAAAACCGTTACGCGGATTGCTACCAAGTTATATGCAGCCGTGTAAATTTATCATCGTGGATACGTTACCGACTTTATCTAACGGTAAAATAGATTATTTAGCGATAGAAGGACTTTTTCATTGATGAATTTTGCAACACAACTTCCCAAGAGTGGTAATCGTTTAGCCTCTAAAAGTCGTCTGCAATTTTGTGGGCAACAGGGTTTATTCAAACAGGCTGTGCCAAAAGAGTTAGGTGGCTTAGGTAATGGCTTTCAAGAACTGGTTGAGGCGCATTTAAAGCTGGGCAAAGTGTGCCAAGATACGGGGCTGATTTTATCTATCAATGCGCATATTTGGGGAAGTATCTTTCCTTTAATGCTGTATGGCACGGAAAAACAAAAAAACACTTGGTTGCCTGCCTTAATTTCGGGAGAAATGATTGGCGGTCATGCCATTACAGAGCCTCAAGCGGGTTCGGATATTTCCCTGCTACAAGCAACCGCCACTGTTACAGAAGAGGGCTTTGTACTTAATGGCCATAAGCGATTTATTACCAATACGCCCATTGCGGATGTATTGGTCATTTATGCGCAATTAGATAGTAAATTATCGGCTTTCTTGGTTTGTTCTGATGATATAGGCGCAGACTTTAAAGACTCCCCTGAAGTGGTCGGCTGTAAAACAGCGACCATGGGTGATGTGCATTTAACGAATTGTCATATTCCTTTAAATCGCCAGTTAGGAAAAACAGGCGCGGGTAATATGATGATTCAAAATGCCTTAGAATTAGAACGCGCTTTTATTTTTGCGGGTATTATTGGCATAATGCAATGGCAATTAGCAGAAGTAATCCAGTATAGTCGTCAGCGCATGATTCAAGGTGAACATTTAGGTGCGAATCAAGCCATTAGCCATAAAATTGCAGATATGAAATGTCGTCTTGATACTTGTTTATTATGGGTGAATGAATGTGTGCGCTTAAAAGATGCGGAAAAGCGTATTAGTTTAGCCAGTGCACAAACTAAATTGATTGCCAGTGAGGCTTTTTTGCAGTCCAGCCTTGATGCGGTACATATATTGGGTGCTAAAGGATTAATGCAGGAAAATAAAATGCTGGAATTGGTGCAAGATGCAATGGCCAGTCGCTTGTTTTCAGGCTCTTCTGAAATGCAAAAAAATATTATCGCAGCTTTAATCGGCACAGGAACGGGATTTAAAACGCGTAAAAATTAATAAACCCCATCCATATTGAAAATCGTATTTTTGTGTGGGGCGTAGACTTTAGCCTACGCCCCAATATCGCACTTTTAAAAACTATGTATCTCTAAGTAGATTGAGTTTATCCAGTGTAGCGTAAAACCCCGTCGTTCAGGGCGGGGATGTAAGTGGTTCAGTTAGTTTAATGTTCTATTTAGGCGTTCGCTGTTGTTCGATATATTTGCGAATAATATCAATGGGCAATGCCCCATAATTTTTTCTGAATAGAGGGGTAGCCTTTTTTCTTAATC